>JAFWZP010000048.1 GCA_017522255.1 Bacteroidales bacterium
AAAGTGGCATCACCGGACGTGTATTCTTGACATTTGTGGTTGAAAAAGATGGTTCAATAGCAAACGCTAGAATTTTACGCGACATTGGAGGTGGATGCGGACAAGAAGCTCTTCGTGTAGTAAAATCGATGCCTAAATGGATTCCTGGCGAACAACGCGGAATACCTGTACGTGTACAATTTAATTTGCCGGTATATTTCAAACTTTTATAATAGTGTCTTTTAAATGTTATTAATATTACTTTTAATGTATTGAAAAATAATTATTTAACCACATGTAGTTGTGTCCGACTTTTGAAATACTTGTATTTCTTATTCGTAGAAAAGATACGTATTATAAGCGAAAATTCAATTGAAAAATAAGAAAAAGACTATTATTTTAGAGGTCTATTTATCATTAAGATTTACTTAAGAGACACTGGTGAGATTTTTACATAACAAAATATATTTACAGTAATTTTTATATTGCCTTTGCGGAGCATTTAAAAGCTCCGCTTCTCTCCGCGAAGCGGTCGATTTTTTTTGAAAATAGGGTAAAATGCAAACTAATAGTAGCAAAAGATAATCAATATTTATTTAATAGTGATGAATATGGAACAAAAAATATGCAAAGCCATTGAGTTTGGTGAAAATACAAATATTGAATTTAAATCTTGTACTGACAGGGTTAGTAGTTCTGTATACGACACTGTGTGTTCTTTTTCTAATCGTTCGGGTGGTTTAATTATTCTTGGAATAGACGATAACAGAACACTTGTTGGAATAAATAAAACTCTTGTTCATGATTTGAAAAAGAATATAATCAATGTGCTTGGCAATAAGGAATTGTTTTTCCCTACTCTTAGGATAGAGCCGGAGATAGTAGAACATCAAGGACTGTTGTTTATTGTTATTGATGTTCCGGTTAGTCAATATCCTGTTCGGTTCAAGAATAGATATTTTGATAGGAATGGCGATGCCGACCAAGACATCACAAATAATATGGAACTGGTACTTTCGCTTTTCGAACGAAAGAATCCTCATCTTTTTGAAGATAGAATTGTAAGTGGTTTAAGGTTGGAAGATTTGGACTGTGGCACTTTTGAATATTGTAGAAGTGCAACAAGGGTTATGAACCCTTTGCACCCATGGATCAATATGACTGATTTGGAGATATTGGAAAGTTGCAGGCTTGTGGATAAAGATAACGACGGTAATATTGTCGGATATAAGTATGCGGCACTATTGTTGTTTGGCAATGACGATGCCATTGCAAAATATCTTCCTCAATATAAGTTCGAATTGCTTTATCATAAAATGACATACGATAGGTATAATTTAAACTTTCCGGAGGATATTACTCGGTACGACGATCGCCGTACACTGAGATGTAATATTATCAAATCGTACGCCGAGATGCTTGATTTTGTTTTGAAATACCTGCCGGATAAGTTTTATCTTCCTTCGGATGGTACTACTGCACGAATAGATTTAAGGGTGCAAGTGTTTAGAGAGATAATTGGAAATATATGTGCTCATTCTGATTATCAACCCGGTTTTGCCGGTTATTTGGAAGTATTCTACGACAGAGTTATTACAAGAAATGCCACAAGGTTAATTCCGGCTATGAAAGAAGGAGAAATAACACTTGATGAGTTAAGACCCTATACAAAGAACCCTCTTATAGTAAAGGTGCTGAATGAGCTGCATTTTGTGGAAGATCTTGGCTCTGGTAAAAGAAACATCCAAAAATATGCACCTCTATACTATCCCGAATATAAGACGAAAATTTCAAATGGACTTCAATTTGAATTCTCTATTACTTATGATGATAATGTGGTTGCTAAAACAGAAACAGGTAATGCCACAGGTAAAGATGCAGGTAATGCTACGGGTAAAGATGCAGGTAATGTTATGAAGATATTGTTTGCTATAGGTAATGATATTTTGGCGGCTAAAGATATTATGGAAAGACTAAATCTTAAAGGTGCTGATAATTTTAGAAAATTGTACCTTTACCCGGCGTTGGAATATGGATATGTTTTAAGGACAGAACCTGATAATTTGAAAAGTCCAAATCAGAAATACTATCTTTCGGATAAAGGAAAAACTATTATAAAACAAAACAACAAGTAAAGCAACGACAAAACCGTAGGGGCGTATGGCATAGCCCGATATCGCATACGTCCGATATCGCATGGCATACGCCCCTAAATAGCAAAACAACAGCAGCCTGAAGGGCTGAAATATATATAACCCATGTCATCGTCATGGGAAACATATATAGCCACGCCGGCGGCGTGGGCAAACATAACGAGATAAAAAATACAAAATATAATGAACACATTACAACAAGGCACAGTACTGCATGGCAAGAGCATACATTGGTCCTATTGGAATGTAAGGTAGAGGTGCTATCAACATATTTCAAAAAAAGGAGTTGCGGAATTGTCCGTAGCTCCTTTTTTTGTTGTAAATATAACAAGCCAATATTTCTCTTGAACAACCCTACAGTTTGAGTGATAAATTGTAGGGTTATGGTATCTAGGTTTGGCATTTCTTATTTAATGTTGCTTCAGCTTGGCCAAGCCATCGAGGTTATATATGCCACCTATCATTGCCACTCCGCCAAAGTTCAATGCTTTTAGATATGGTATGTCGTTGAATGTTACTCCACCTAAAGCTATTACTTTATCATCTATTATGCCGTCGGTCGATGCTTGTTGTAGTTCCTTGTGACTGAAGGCCGATTTGTATCCGGCTTTGGATATGCTGTCGAAGATGGGGCTTAGAAACAGATAGTCGTAATCCTTTTTATACCTTACAATCTCAGCCAATGAGTGGCATGAGCGTGATTTGAATCCGTTATAACCTTTAGGAAAAGAGCAGGCATTCTTGTTTATATGAATGCCTTTCAACGAGAACTCAAAGTATAGTTCATGATAGTTGTGAACTACAATTTTTGCTCTTTGCTCTTTACCTAATTCTGCCAATAGCTTTCTACAGTCGTCAATGCTCGAATTGGGCTTTCGGAGGTGCACACTGTCCACACCATTGTCCAGCAAGCCCTTTATTAAACAGGCATCTTCGTCCGTTACCGTTGGCGTTGTTATTGCAATGATTTTCATTGTTGCTTTAGCTTTTCTATTATCATGTCCGCCACCTTTTTGCCCGATAGGAGCATACCGCCGAATATTGGTCCCATACGTGGAGTGCCGCTTACTGCCGATGCTGCCATGCCACACACATATAGGCCGGGATATATTTCTTTGGTGCCGTTGACCACCTCTTCTTCGCCCGATACTACGTCGAGCGACCGCTCGCCAATAACATCGCCGGTATCGGTGGCAAGCTGTATGCCGTTTTTGCGTGCCACTGTGCGGCACATTTCGCTGTCGTGGCCGGTGCCGTCAATTACACATTTGGCCATGATGTTGAGTGGGTCTACGTGCATGCCTTCTCTTAGAACAGGTGTCCAATTGACCACTACACCGCTTACTACATTGTTTTTAAACACTACGTCTTCGACCGAGTAGCAGTTGAATATTGTGGCACCGGCATGAACGGCTTTGTACAGCAGGGCAGAGGTGCTTTCTACCGAGTCCATCACATATAGCTTGTCGCTATACTGCCGGTAGTTGATTTCAAACTCCTTGATGATGTGTAGTGCTTCTTCTTGAACTACTATCTGGTTAAACATCATGGCACCACCCCACATGCCGCCTCCGGGCGATAGCTTGCGGTCGAACTGTGCAACTTTCAATCCGGCTTTGGCTAGGTAATAAGCTGCCACAATGCCTGATGGTCCGCCACCTACAATGGCAACATCTAAATCCAGATTTCTTTCTAATTTCTCGAAGTAGGTACTGATAATACCTTGTGAAACTTTAATTTCAATCATGTTTTTATAGTTTAATATTTTAAATAGTTGTTATATTTCTTTTTATAGTTAATCTTCGTTGCATATAGTATGACTTATTTTCATTGCACAAAAGTTTGGACCGCACATAGTGCAGTACTTACCACCCACGTTGTTCGCCGATTTGTAGTATTCCAAAGCTCTTTCGGGGTCTAGGCTTAGATTAAATTGGTCTTTCCAGCGGAACTCATAGCGTGCTTTGCTCAAAGCGTTGTCTCGCACCATGGCTCCGGGGTGTTGTTTGGCAATGTCGGCGGCATGAGCTGCTAACTTAAAGGCAACTACTCCTTCGCGAACATCTTCTTTATTTGGTAGTGCAAGATGTTCTTTAGGTGTTACATAGCAAAGCATTGCAGTGCCATACCAGCCTATTTGTGCACCACCTATGGCCGAGGTTATGTGGTCGTAGCCCGGAGCTATATCGGTAACTAATGGTCCCAAGGTGTAGAATGGTGCATTGTGGCATTTCTCTATCTGACGTTCCATGTTTTCTTTTATCTTATGCATAGGCACGTGTCCGGGTCCTTCAATGAACACTTGAACATTCTTGGCCCATGCTCTTTCAACAAGTTCTCCCATAGTGTCCAGTTCGGCAAACTGGGCTTTGTCGTTGGCATCGTATATGCTGCCGGGGCGTAAACCGTCGCCGAGCGAGAGGGCTACATCATATTGTGCTGCTATGTCGCATATATCGTCGAAGTGTTCGTAAAGAAAACTTTCTTTTTGATGGCTTTGACACCATTTAGAGATAATGCTTCCACCACGACTAACCACTCCTGTAAGGCGGTCTGCTGCAAGCATAACGTTCTGTAGACGAATGCCACAGTGTATGGTGAAGTAGTCCACACCTTGTTGGCATTGCTCTATCAGCACATCGCGATATATTTCCCAACTAAGGTCTTCGGCTTTGCCATTCACCTTCTCCATAGCTTGGTATATAGGCACAGTTCCAATGGGAACCGGACTGTTTCGCAAAATCCACTCTCTTGTTTCGTGTATGTTTGTGCCTGTAGATAAATCCATTATAGTGTCGGCACCCCATTTGCAGCTCCATATTGCTTTTTCTACTTCTTCCTCTATGCTCGATGTTGTTGCCGAGTTGCCTATATTGGCGTTGATCTTGGTTAGGAAATTACGACCTATAATCATCGGTTCGGCTTCGGGGTGGTTGATGTTGGACGGAATAACGGCTCTGCCTTCGGCCACCTCTTTGCATACAAATTCGGGGGTGATGTGGGTTGAAATGCCTAGCATGCTGCAATTCATATTCTCGCGTATTGCCACATACTCCATTTCGGGTGTGATAATGCCTCTTTTGGCATAATACATTTGGCCTACATTGTGAGTATCTTTTTCACTTCGTTCCCTAATCCATGGTTCACGCAGGTGGGGCAAACCTTTTTTCAAATCAATGTCAATACTGCTATCGCCATAGGGTCCGGAAGTGTCGTATATGTAAATGGTTGGATTGGGTTCCTCTATTCGTTCTCCATCTTTGATAGAGACGGTAGGCAGTTGCCTTACCATACGCATACCCACTCTTACGCTCGGATGTATCATTCCATTTATATACACTTTTTCCGAGCCTGGATAGGAAATTTTTAAATCTGATTTCATACTCATTTTATTAATTAGTTATTTTTCGTTACTTGTATATCATTTCAACTATATCACGCATTTCTTTTATCGGATTGAGGGCTTTGAGAATACTGCTGCTCAATGCAATGCCGGTTAGTCCACTTTCCAATAGCATAGGGATGTCGCTCTTTTCTATACCTCCAATTCCTATTAGAGGAATGTTTATGTTCATATTTTTCATCTTTTCTACTATAGCTTGGTAGCCCTCGCAGCCAAGTATGGGAGCAAGGTTCTTTTTTGTGGCAGTAAACCTAAATGGGCCACAGCCAAAATAGTCGGGAGTGGCGCTTTGAAGGGTGTTCAAAATATCTTCGAATGAATTTACAGTGCCTCCTATTATAAATGAATTGCCAAGTGCTTTTCTTGCTTCGGCAATAGGCATGTCATTTTTGCCAAGGTGTACTCCGTCGGCATTTATTTTTTTTGCCAGTAGCACATGGTCGTCGACTATAAAAGTAGCCCCATAGTCCTTACACATCTTTTGTATCACTATGGCGGTGTCTTCCACCAACGATGTGTCTGTATCTTTCATTCTCAGCTGTATCCATCGGCAGCCGCCTTCGAGGGCCATACGTGCCGAATCGATGTAGGTGTACTTTTCGCTATAATGCGTTATAAACTGTAATCTGTAATTATTCGAAATCATAACTTAATGTTTTTATAGGATTAAAACCATGATTTACGGGACCATATCCGTTGCCAATTGTGTATTCGGCTCCGGATATGATGGCTTGTTCGATATATCTTTTGGCCGATAGGGCAGCTGTTGTCAAATCTTCGCCCCGAGCAATAGCTGCTGCCAATGCCGACGATAGTGTGCAGCCTGTGCCATGGGTGTTTGGAGTTTCTACCCGCTTCGATGGCAATTTGGTTATGGTGTTATCTTCGGCATTGTAGAAATAATCCACAAGATATTTACCATCGAGGTGTCCGGCTTTCAGTAGTACCGACACGCCACTATGGTGTGATAGTAGTCGAGCTACTTTCTCAAAATCCTTTTCACCCTCTATCTTACATCCTGCAAGTATTTCTGCTTCGGGTATATTGGGCGTAATTACACGCGAAAGCGACATTAGTCTATTATGTATTACCTCTATAGCGTTTTCTTCAATAAGTCTGTGTCCCGAAGTGGATACCATCACGGGGTCGAGCACCACATTATTTATCCTATATTTTGCTATCATGTTTGCAACAATGTTTGCTGCCTCTGCCGAGTGTAGCATACCTATTTTTATGGCATCGGTACCTATATCGGAAAGAACGGCATCTATCTGACTTTCCAATATATCCACCGGTACGGGATGTACGGCTTGCACGCCTAGTGTGTTTTGCACCGTTATTGCTGTAATGGCCGATGTGGCATAACACCCCATGGCACTGATTGTCTTAATGTCGGCTTGTATGCCGGCACCACCGCCCGAATCGCTGCCGGCAATGCTTAGTACTCTGTAATATCTTTTGTTCATATTTTATTGTCTTTTATTGTTGTTATGCTTGCTGTTGTAATTTCTTCACGTTGAGTTGATGGTACGAGATCCTTGAACTGTTGGTCCCCCAACGCCCTTGGGAAGGTCCCCCAACGCCCTTGGGAAGGTTCCCCAACGCCCTTGGGGAGTGTTCCCAACGCCCTTGGGGAGTATTCCCAACGCCGTTGGGGAGTATTCCCAACGCCGTTGGGGGGTGTTCCCAACGGCGTTGGGGGACTATGCTGTCAAGCATCGCACGTAATAAAGCAAACGTGCCGATGTCGGCATATTAACCTTCAGGTAGTTTAAAGGATTGCACAAAACGATGGTGAAGTAGCGTTTAGAAATAGCTATATATTATAATTTCAGCACTATGCGTCCCATTCCGTTTATGCCGGGTTGTACAAAAAAGCCTTGTTCGACGTATTTCGGACTGCCGTCGTCGAAGTGTGCTTCGTAGCCCCAAGCGTTGTTGATGTATTGCTTGTCTAGTATATTGTTGACAAGCAGCTGAAATTCTATTTCTTTTCCACCTCGTAGTTTCCAAAGGTAGCTTACCTTTGCGTTCATCACAAAGTATGGGTCGAGGCGTGTTTCCTCTCGTTGGGTGTTGTCGTAATATTGTTCGCCAACGTATTTGCCTATAAGTTGCAACTTCAAATTTTTGGTGGGTTCTATGGTAGCAACGGCTGCACTCACAATGTTTGGTGAGAAAGCCAATTGGGTGTTGCCATAGTTTTTGGCTATTTGAGGAGTGTTGTTCCAATCGGTTGGGTTGTCATAGTGTTCTTCGTAGTGTATGTAGTCGATTATCTTGTTTTGGCTCAAGGCAATGTTGGCATCTATTTTCAGCCACGACAGTATTTCGGCACCGGCACTAAGTTCTATACCTATTCTATAACTGCGGTCTACATTTTCCATCAGCACATAGCCCACACTATTCAGCTTTCCCGACGATACCAGTTGGTTGCTGTAACCCATAAAGTAGGCGTTGGCCGACAGTTTACAACGTGTTGGGTTGTAGCTGTAGCCCAGTTCTATGTCTAGCATGGTTTCGGGTTCGGGGTCGTCGGCAGTGGTGCCTTTGATGGCATCTTTTATATCCGCACGTGTAGGCTCGCGGTTGGCTATGCTTGCCAAAAAGGTAAGGCGGTTCACCTTGTCGGGACTATAGCAAAGTCCAACTTTGGGGTTAAAGAAGTTGTAGGTGCGGCTGTAGTCGAGGGTTAGAAAGTCGTCGTCGATACCATCCATATTGTAAAGCACAAAGCGGTATTGCATATCGGCATAGCCCGACAACTTGCTGCTGAACATATATTCGGCTTTGGCAAAAGCCGATATATCTGTTTTGGTTCCGATGTTTCGGTACCATTCGTACTCCTTGCCTATGTATAGCGAGGGATATTTGCACCACATCACATTGCCGTAGTGGTCGCCGTCGTAGTAGTTGACCATTTCGCCTATGCTGAATGTAAGACGGTCGGTTTTGTATTGCAGTGAAGCGTTTTCGGTATACGAGCTGTTGTTCATTAGCTTGCGTATAACAAAGTCCGAGCGTTTCATTACCGATGTGTCGCCATTGGTTATCAGCATTTGGTTGTCAAAACCATAGTCGCCAAACTTTTTGTCGGCTTTGTAGTTTTCGTAGTATCCGTAGCCGTGGGTGTAGTTCAGTGCGGTGTTAAACAACCATTTGTCGCTTAGCTGATAAGAGTAGTATAGTTGGAAGTGCTGTTGCCAATAGTTGTCGGTTTCGTTGTTGTAGTATCTTACGTTTCCCATCTCGTCGATGTAGGCACCTGCGTTGTTATAGGTTGGGTCGGTGGCTATTTCCTCGCGTGTGGCACCGTTCCATGTTATACCTGTATGTTGCTTGCCTATTATGGTAACGAATTTGAGCAGACTGCGTTCGCCATATTTTCCTGCACTTAGGTAGAACGATTCGTGGTCGCAGAATCCGTTGCGAAGAAAACCGTCCGACGATAGTTTGGAATACGAGGCATCGAATGCCAAACCATGTTTTAGCAGTCCGGTACCTACCATAAGCGATGTTTGGTTGGTGTTGAACGAGCCCCGGCTGATGTCGGCAGTAGCGTATGCTTCGGTGGCGGGGTTGAGGGTTTGCAGGCTTATGGCACCGCCAAAAGCACTTGTGCCACCGTTGGAAGCACCGGCACCACGCTGTATTTGTACCGATTCGGACATGGCGGCAAGGTTTACTATGTTTACCCAGTACACACCTTGACTTTCGGCATTGTTTAGTGGAATACCATTGATGTTGACGTTGATACGTGTGGCATCGGTGCCACGCAAGCGAAACGATGTGTTGCCTACCTGTGTGCCATTTTCGGCGGTGGACACCATTGATGGTTCCATTTCTATTATGTAGGGCAATGCACCGCTTATGTTGTTGTCTTGTATGGCTTCGCGGTTGAGGGTGGTGTAGGTGAGGGGCGAGGACTGGCTTACACGGCTGTCGGATATTATCACCTCGTCGCATAGTATGGCCGAGGGTTTGAGTGATAGCCTTAGTGTGGTATCGCCTGCTGCAAAGAAATTAAGATTGGCAGTCTGATAGCCTATATAAGAAACTCTAAGTTCTGTGTTGCCCGAAGGTAGATAGAGCGAGAATTTGCCTTCAGCATTTGTGGTAGTGCCTCGGTATGACCCTTGGTTCCAAATACTGACACCTATCAGGGGGTTGCTTTTTTCGTCTACCACAGTACCTCGAATGTTTATTGTTTTGGGTTTCTGTTGTGGTTCGTTGGCTTGGATAGTGGTGTGTGTGCTTGCCATAAGCACCAAAAGCATTGCACTCATTGCGAGGCTCAATCTGCTGTTTCTTGTTTTGTTTTGTTTGTACATTTGTTTGTGTTTTTAATTTGTGAAACAATCAATCACGAGTAGAATGCATGCATTTTCTGCTCGCTTTTTCTTTGTCAAAATTAAAAACAGGGTATTACGAAACACTCTTTCCTACGTCGGCATTATCCGTACAGGTACAAAGGGTATAATCTCAGCCATTGCCCGGGCAATAGCACCCCGTTTTCAAATTATGGTTTCGGACTTGAAAATCCGTTGCAAAGGTACAACAATATTTCGAAACATCAACGATTTTTTTTCATGAAATAAGAAAATTAGTTTAATCTTCTTTGTATTTCAATATGTTATGAAAAAGAAAAAATATTTCTTCATTAAGTATTTTGCCTTATTATTTTGTTGATTATGGTATAAACAAACTATTATTCGTATCTTTGCAAAACAGTAAAAATACGAATATTTAAATTAAATATTGAAATACAGTATATTATGAAAACAATGAAAGGTTTTGGTTCGGTACTGACCATTTGGGGATTATCGCTGCTTATATTGGCGATGTTCTTTGTAATGTTTCAGATGAAAGCCGAAGGCGTAAGTTTTTATATTCTTGTGCTTGTGATATTGGTGGCACTGGGTATAATAGATATTCATGCTTGGAAGATATTTCGAGCCATGCATACCAAGAAAGATGATTTAAATAAAGTAGAACAACCTGAAAAAATAGAAGAAAACATAGAATAAAAATCAACATAAAAGTAATAACAAAAATACGATAAATGAAAAAGCAAGATTACATTTTTATTGGATGTGCCATAGTGTTTTTGGCACCATTTTTTATTTTCGATTCGGTGTATGATATGTACAATCAGCTTACAGCCGAACATGGTATGATAATGAGTTTCTTCAAGTTTGCTATATTGGCAACAGTAGGAGAGATGATTGGACTAAGAATCCAAAAGGGCGTGTATAACGAGCCCGGTTTTGGAGTACTTCCTCGTATGATAGTGTGGGGTATATTAGGTATGGGTATATCCATGGCTATGGTTATATTCAAAGGTGGTACAGTGTCGTTCCTTCAATATATGGGATTGGAAGAAGCTCCTATGTGGTTTGCCGGTGGCCTGTCGTGGGGAAAACTGTTGGTGGCATTCTGTATAAGTGTGCTTATGAACAGCATTTTTGCTCCCGTGTTCATGACTCTGCACAAGATTACCGACACTCATATCCTTAATAACGGCGGTACTCTTAAAGGTTTTCTTCGCCCCATAAAGATGACCGAAATTATTACCAATCTAAATTGGAAAGTTCAATGGAGTTTTGTGTTCAAAAGAACAATACCTTTATTCTGGTATCCGGCTCATACCATCACTTTCCTTTTGCCTCAAAACTTCCAAGTGTTGTTTGCGGCATTCCTTGGAGTAGCATTGGGTGTGATACTTTCAATAGCAAACCTTAAGAAGAAATAAATCCATATTTAATTTACAACATGTTAAATCAACCCAAATTATTGAATACAACATATTTGGGTTGGTTTAATTGTTTTGATAAACACATAAAACAATGAGAAGAATATTATTAATTGCAATAGCATTATTTATAGGCTTTAATACGGTTGCACAGGACACTGTAGCCAATAAGAACAAAAGCAAAGTAAAATTAAGTTTTTACGGTGATATAAATCCACAAATCTATGTCGATACACGTAAGGTGTTGGAAGGCAGAGAAGGTGAAATGCTGTTTTATCCACTGCCGGAGGTGTTGGATGCAAATGGCAACGATATAAATGCTGTACCACGGTTGAATATGGTAGCCATAACTTCGAGATTGGGTTTGCGAATACAAACTCCTGATATGCTTGGAGCCAAAGTTACCGGTTTGATGGAAGGCGACTTTACCGGTTCCACAGGTTCGGGTATCAATATGTTGCGTTTACGTCATGCCTATATGGATATGCGGTGGACCAACTCTGAACTCCTTTTGGGTCAGTATTGGACTCCTTTTGTGGTTCATGAGATAATGCCGGGTACTCGCCCGCTTAATATGGGGGCTCCGTTTCATCCTTATTCGCGTGTGGTACAAGCCCGTTATACACAATATTTTGGTCCTGTCGAAGCTGTGGGAGTAGCTGCATTCCAACTTGATAACAAGAGTTCCGGATTCTATGGCAGTAGCACCGACTATTTAAGAAACTCTTGCATTCCCGACCTTACAGCTATGCTTCGCTACAATAGTGGCCGACTATTTGTTGGGGTAGGCTACAACCTTTTGGTGCTTCAACCTCGCACCACTTTCAACTATAATAATACCGACTATGCCACCACTACCACTTTTGCTTCGCATAGTGCCACTGTGTTTGGTAAATATGAGTTCGACAACTATAGCCTTCGTATGCAGGCCATAGTATCGCAAAATATGGATGCTCACCTGCTTATGGGGGGCTATGCCGAAAGTCCGTTGGATATTGCTTCGCTAACCTATAGTTATCAACCTTTTGGAGGCTATACAGCATGGTTGGATTTTGGTAAAAGTACAGGAAAGTGGCGTCCCGGTGTGTTCTTTGGCTATGCCAAGAATACAGGTTTCGAAAAGCCGGTCGACGACACATGGCTGTTCTATGGTCGTGGATTGGATATAGACTTTGTGTGGCGTATACAACCTCGTGTAGGCTGGTATGTGTCTCCAAATATTCAGTTCTTTGCCGAAGTGGAATACACAGTGGCCGGCTACGGTGTAGACCCCGATGAATATTACAGATACGAATCTACCAACAATGTGGCAAACACTCGTTTTATACTTGCAGCGGTGTATAAGTTTTAGATTTACTTAATTTCTGTTGAGAAATCAGTATATGTCCTCTACAAAAAAAATGGGTACCTGTTTGCAGAAAAATGGGTACCCATTTCGGCAACACACATTATCAGAATGATATTATAGAGCAAGCATTATGTATGCACTTGCCTTGTGTGTTGGTAAACATTTCGCTAATAGGATGATTTGCATTGAAAATACAGCATTAAACACCATCAATAGTACTAATAAACTTTTATGCTGTTTCTTGTGTCGATTTTCCCCAAAAAACTCCCTCACGAGGAAGTTTTATCGTCCTCACGACGTTGTTCAAACAACTACGCGAGGAAAATTCAACAACGTCGGGAGGAAAAAATAAACGTTCAATCAAAGCATAAGGTAACTTTCAAAAATTCTACATTCCATGATAATAGAAGTATGTTTTTGAAACTTTTGCGTTGTTGACTTCGTCTAAGTTGTTATCTCTCGGAATAGCTAACTTTTCTATCGCTTAATCGCAATATTGTGTTTTTTTGAAATCTTTCTATTTTTTTTTCAATAGCACAACCCACTATACTCAATCAAAATAAAGCGGAAATCTACTCAAAAAAAACGCAAATCATCTGCAAAGAAATTTTTAGAAGTTGCCTTATAAAATTTCTACTGATAAACCGACTTAAAATTCTTTTTCAATAACAAAAAATAGTATAGTAACTTTGTATGAAAAATAACGTTAGGGAAATCCCACGATGAGGGGATGGAGTTTTTAAATAAACTATAAGATTTTAAGGGATGTGAATCGTTGAGTTTTTACAAAATAAAATTAGTTTCAATCATCTTCCTATTCGTGCAAAAAAAAGACTCTTTTAGGTTGATGCCTTTGCGAAGCGTTAGTATATTGTGTCTAAAAATGGCAATAACATTCTGTAGTGTTATTTTTTTTGGAAAATTGCTTGCGTATCTCAAATATTTTTCGGTACTTTGTAGAAAAGTTGTAGACAATGTTTGTAGTGTTATACATCTGAATATCATTGTAGATAAGAGTAAATACAGACGTTGTTTGCAGCCATATAAGTATAAAGAATAAAATAATAATTTCTCAAAACAGCTTGCTTGTATGAATAATAGAAAAGTAAAGGTTGGTATAGCCCAACTAAAATGCGAAAAAGATAAACAGGCTAATATCAACAGAGCCGTACAAAAAATTAGAGAGTTGGCACAAGGAGGTGCACAAATAATATGTCTTCAAGAATTATTTGCATCGCTTTATTTTTGCGATGTGGAGGATTACGATAATTTTGCTTTGGCCGAAAGTATACCGGGACCTACCACTGAATTGTTTTCGTCGTTGGCACAAGAGCTTAATGTGGTAATAGTGGCATCGTTGTTCGAAAAACGTGCCGAAGGCCTATATCACAACACGGCGGCTGTTATCGATGCCGATGGCAGTTATTTAGGTAAATATCGCAAAATGCACATTCCTGACGATCCCGGTTATTACGAAAAGTTTTATTTTACACCCGGCGATATGGGCTACAAGGTGTTTAGAACCAAGTATGCTGCCATCGGAGTGCTTATATGCTGGGATCAATGGTATCCCGAAGCAGCACGTATTACAGCCATGAAAGGTGCCGATATTTTGTTTTATCCCACAGCCATAGGTTGGGCCACATCTCAAGACCGTGATACTAATGTGGAGCAATACAATGCATGGCAAACCATACAGCGAGCCCATTCGGTGGCCAACGGATTGCCCGTAGTATCGGTAAACCGAACAGGTATGGAAGGTGATATGCAATTTTGGGGTGGCTCGTTTATAACTAATGCTTTCGGAGCCTTGAAGTATCAAGCTCCACACCTCGAAGAGGCTTTGCATATCGAAGAATTGGATTTGACCGAAAACGATTCCTATCGTAGGCATTGGCCTTATTTTCGAGATAGACGAATTGATAGCTATCAGCCTATTTTGAAGCGTTTTTGCGATAATGATGATGAATAGGATTGTGACAATGTGTCATATTGTGGCTGACGTGAAATAGATGTGAAAAAATATTTTATGAAAATATGGCAGTAAAAACCATTGTGGCACAAAAATTGTTGTAATACATAGCGTGAGGTCGACAATAACTGACGAAAGTCGGCACACACAGAACAAAGATAACAGTAAAAATAATAATAAACTAAAAACACAATAAAATGTCAACATTAAACATAAAACCATTGGCAGATAGAGTAGTAGTACAACCTGCCGAAGCAGAAACCAAAACAGTAAGTGGTATCATTATACCCGACACAGCAAAAGAAAAACCACAACGTGGAAAAGTGGTGGCAGTGGGTAATGGAACCAAAGAACAAGCAATGACAGTAAAAGTAGGCGACGAAGTATTGTATGGCAAATATAGTGGAACAGAAATATCTATAGATGGTACAAATTACTTGATAATGCGCGAAAGTGATATTTATGCAATAGTTTAATGACATATTTAGTAAAAATAGGAGAAAAATAAAATGGCAAAAGATATTATATTTAATAATGATGCACGCGAACAACTTCGCAAAGGTGTTGACGCATTGGCAAATGCAGTAAAAGTAACTTTAGGACCCAAAGGTCGCAACGTGGTTATAGACAAAAAATTTGGTGCACCTCATATTACCAAAGACGGAGTGAGTGTGGCTAAAGAAATAGAATTGGAAAATGGAGTTGAAAATATGGGAGCACAAATGGTGAAAGAAGTAGCCAGCAAAACAGCCGACCAAGCCGGTGATGGTACTACTACTGCCACTGTATTGGCTCAAGCCATAGTAAATACCGGTCTTAAAAACGTTACGGCCGGTGCCAACCCAATGGATTTGAAACGTGGTATAGATAAAGCTGTAGAAGCCATAGTAGCCGATTTGAAAAAACAAAGCCGTGAGGTGGGTGGCGATATCAACAAAATAAAACAAGTGGCTACGATATCGGCCAACAACGATAGCAAAATAGGCGAAATGATAGCCGAGGCTATGGAAAAAGTAAGTAAAGACGGTGTTATCACTATCGAAGAAGCTAAAGGTATAGAAACCAGCGTAAAAGTGGTAGAAGGTATGTAATTCGACCGTGGATATATTTCTCCATACTTTGTTACCGACACCGAAAAAATGGAAGCCGTATACGAAAACCCATATATCCTTATCTACGACAAGAAAATCAGCACTATGAAAGATTTTCTTCCTGTATTGGAAAAAGTAGTACAAACCGGTCGTCCACTATTAATTATTGCCGAAGATGTAGAAAGCGAAGCATTGGCAACATTGGTAGTAAATCGTTTGCGTGGTTCGTTGAAAATCATAGCAGTTAAAGCTCCCGGCTTTGGCGACAGACGTAAAGAAATGCTTGAAGATATAGCTATCCTTACAGGCGGTATAGTTATAAGCGAAGAAAAAGGCTACAAATTGGAAGATGCAGACTTGTCGATGTTAGGTCAAGCCGAAAAAATAAATATTGATAAAGACAACACTACTATCGTAAGCGGACGCGGAGCCAAAGAAAACATCCAAGCCAGAGTAGGTCAAATAAAAGCTCAAATAGAAAAAACTACCAGCGATTATGACCGCGAAAAATTGCAAGAACGTTTGGCTAAATTGGCAGGCGGTGTAGCAGTAATATATGTAGGCGCAGCCAGCGAAGTGGAAATGAAAGAAAAGAAAGACCGTTTCGACGATGCATTGCATGCAACACGTGCTGCTGTGGAAGAAGGTATAATACCCGGTGGTGGTACTGCTTACATACGTGCCATAGAAAGTCTTTCGGCTATTAAACCCGAAAATGAAGACGAAAAATTAGGTGTTGAAATAATCCGTCGTGCTGTTGAAGAACCATTGCGTCAAATCGTTGCCAATGCAGGTTTGGAAGGCAGTGTGATAGTAAACAAAGTAAAAGAAGGCGAAGGTGATTTCGGTTACAATGCTCGCAAAGAAGTGTTCGAAAACTTATACGAAAATGGTGTTATCGACCCTGTGAAAGTGACACGTGTGGCATTGGAAAATGCAGCCTCTATAGCAGGAATGTTGCTAACAACAGAATGTGTGTTGTGCGATATTAAAGAAGAAACACCTGCAGCACCAATGGGCGGAGGTATGCCAGGAGGAATGGGAGGAATGTATTAATAAAAAAACGTTTTTTCGAAATAAATAACAGGGGAGAGGGTGTCTTTTTTATGATAAGGATATCCTCTCCTTGTTTAAAGTAAAAACACGTTATTGGACAAACTTTTAAGCAAAAAATGTAATATTGCATACAATATTGTTTGATTATAATACATTGAAATATAATAGACAATTATTAAAAAAACGATAATATTTGTTTTAAACAAAAAAATAGTGTAATTTTGCATACGATTTTGATAGGAGTAAGCTACAAAAAATAACGAAAAGGATATGAACAAAAACAACTACTGTATTATAATGGCCGGAGGTTTGGGTGGACGATTTTGGCCAATGAGTACTCCTTCTTGTCCGAAACAATTTTTGGATATATTGGGTGTAGGTGAAACTATGCTTCAGACTACAGTAAAACGTTTTGAACAAGTATGCCCTCGTGAAAATATATTTGTAGTTACGGGTCTGCCTTATAGCAATTTGGTAAAGCAACAAATACCCTACATGGCAGACCATCAGATAATATGTGAACCATCGCGTCGCAATACGGCACCTTGTATAGCTTATGCCGGTGTAACGATAAAAAATATCAATCCCAATGCAAATATCATTGTAAGTCCATCGGATCATGCGATATTTAATTTGGACAAATTTACTGATATTATAAAAGAGGGATTGTCGGTGTCCGAACAGCACGATTGGATAATAACATTGGGTATAGCCCCTACAGCACCCAATACCAAATATGGATATATTCAGTTCGACGAATCAGCCTCGTTGCCAAATCATGATAAGTTGCACCAAGTGATAACATTTACCGAAAAACCACCTTACGACATGGCACAGCAGTTTATACGCAGTGGCGATTTTTTGTGGAACTCCGGTATATTTATTTGGAACATAAAAACCATGGAGAATGCTTTTAATACCTATCTACCCGAAATATATGAGGCATTTAGGCATGTAAATATGCAAACACCATACTCTGTTATCGAAAATATTTATTCGCTTTCGCAGTCGATATCCATCGATTATGGCGTTATCGAAAAAGCCTCGAATGTGCACGTTATAATATCGGATTTTGGGTGGTCGGACGTAGAAACATGGGCATCGCTATACGAAACACATCACAAAAACGACGACGGTAATGCAATATCGGGCAACCATGTGATAACATACGATGTAAAAAATTCCGTGATACACGTGCCACACAACAAAAAAGTGGTGTTACAAGGGTTGGACAACTTTATAGTGGCCGAATCGGACGATGTGCTAATGGTATGTAACCGCAATGCCGAGCATAGAATATTTAAGTTTGCAAGTGATATGGAAATGAAATCAAAAAATAATAATATAAAGTAATATACTATGAGCAAAAGATTTGAAATAGCTTATTTGTTGAAATCAAATATCGACAATCTTATTGATACAACAATAAATATAAAAGGCTGGGTACGCACAAAAAGAGGAAACAAAAATGTGGCATTTATAGCCATCAACGATGGTAGTATAGTGCACAACATACAAGTGGTGGTGGATTTGGCTAACTTTGACGAAGAGTTGCTGAAAAAGATTACCACAGGAGCTTGTTTATCGGTTGACGGTAAGTTGGTAAAATCGATGGGACAAGGACAAAGTGTGGAAATACAAGCCGAACAAATAGAAGTATATGGCGAAGCATCGCCCGAAGATTATCCGTTGCAAAAGAAAGGACACTCGTTGGAATTTTTGAGAGAGATAGCTTATTTGCGTCCTCGCACCAACACTTTTGGAGCTATATTCCGTCTACGTCATGCCATGGCTTTTGCAATACATAAATACTTTAACGACCATGGATTCTTTTATCTTCACACACCGCTTATTACAGCTTCGGACTGCGAAGGCGCCGGCGAAATGTTTCAAGTAACCACTATGGATTTAAATAATCTTCCCAAAACCGAAGATGGAGCTATCGATTATCAAAAAGACTTCTTTGGCAAACAAACAAGTCTTACCGTATCGGGGCAATTGGAAGGCGAATTGGGAGCTTTGTCGCTTGGCAAAATATATACATTCGGACCGACATTCCGTGCCGAAAATTCGAATACTCCACGCCATTTAGCCGAGTTTTGGATGATAGAACCCGAAGTAGCTTTCAATGATTTGGAAGATAATATGAATCTTGCCGAAGATTTTCTTAAGTATCTTATACGCTATGCTTTGGATAACTGTATGGACGACCTTCAGTTCCTCAACAATATGTGGGATAAAGAACTATTGGAACGCTTAAATTTTGTATTAAACAACTCGTTTGTGCGTTTAAAATATACCGAAGCTATAGACATATTGTTGCAAGCTAAAAAGAAATTTGAATTTCCTGTGGCTTGGGGTGTCGACCTACAGTCGGAACATGAACGTTATTTGGTGGAAGAACACTTTAAATGTCCTGTAATTTTGATAGATTACCCCAAAGATATTAAAGCATTCTACATGAAACAAAACGATGATGGCAAAACAGTTAGAGCTATGGATGTATTGTTTCCCAAAATAGGTGAAATAATAGGCGGTTCGCAACGCGAAGAAAACTATGATAAGCTATTGAAACGTATTGAAGAATTGGAAATACCACAAAAAGATATGTGGTGGTATTTGGATACACGTCGTTGGGGGTCGGCACCTCATAGTGGTTTCGGTTTGGGATTTGAACGTTTACTCTTATTTATCACAGGTATGGCAAATATCAGAGATGTTATTCCATTCCCACGCACTCCGGGTAATGCCGAATTTTAATAACATATATAAGGGATTTGCCTATTGTTAATATATAAAGGCAAATCTCTCTTTTAAAATAGTTTAAAGTATAAATAGTACAACTTAATATTGATGGAAAGCTACGTAGTATCAGCCCGAAAATATCGTCCGGCGACATTCGATTCGGTTGTAGGGCAATCGCATATAACCAATACACTGAAGAATGCCATAAAAAGCGGACAGTTGGCACAAGCATTTTTGTTTTGTGGTCCAAGAGGTGTGGGCAAAACCACATGTGCACGTATTTTGGCAAAAGCCATAAATTGTCAAAATCTGTCCGACACAATAGAGGCATGCAACGAATGCGAATCGTGTAAGTCGTTCAATGATTCTACATCAATGAATATTTTTGAGTTAGATGCTGCGTCAAATAATTCGGTAGACGATATTCGCCGACTAGTGGAGCAGGTGCGTATACCGCCTCAATCGGGTAAGTACAAGGTATATATTGTGGACGAAGTACACATGCTCAGTTCTCAGGCATTCAATGCATTTTTGAAAACATTGGAAGAACCTCCGTCGTATGCTAAATTTATTTTGGCTACTACCGAAAAACATAAAATTATTCCCACAATATTGTCGCGTTGTCAGATATTTGACTTTAAGCGTATAAAGATAGAGGATATATCGCACCATTTGGAATATGTAGCTAAAATCGAAAATATTCCTTACGAACCGGAGGCATTGCACGTAATAGCTCAAAAAGCAGATGGAGGTTTGCGTGATGCTTTATCGATGTTCGACCAGTTGATAAATTTTACGGGAGGAAATCTTACATATGCTAATTGTATCGACAATCTTAATGTGTTGGATTATGAATATTATTTTAAATTGGTAGATTATTTTAGAGCGGGAGATATAGGAGGTGCTTTGTTATTGTATCAGCAGGTATTGGATAAAGGTTTTGATGGACAACATTTTATAACAGGATTGTCGGAGCATATACGCAATTTGTTGGTGTGCTTAGACCCCATAACTCAAACATTATTAGATGTAAGCGATACTATGAGATATAGGTATGTAGAACAAGCCGTTAACTGTAAGTTGCAGTTGCTAGTCAAGCTGTTGGATATTTCGAGCGATTTCGAATATCGTTATCGTGATGCTAACAACAAACGTTTGTTTATCGAAGTGGCTCTTACAAAGTTGGCTTCGTTGTCGAATGCTGAATTGCAAATTAATCAGCTTGTAGTTCAACAGCCTGTGGTTGCCAAGTCACAGCAACAATCAAACGTTCAGCAACCGTTAGCTGCAAATGTTTCACAACGACCAATCCAGCAACAGACAGCGGTCCCTAAACAGGTAGCTACACAGCCAAATTTAAATGCACAAGCTCAATCCATACAATCGGTTGATAATAAACCGAAACCCAATGTGTCTGTAAAGATGCCATTGAGACCTTCTACGATATCTATCAATGTATCTTCGCCAAATGTTTCGGAATTGGAGAAGGAAAAAAAAAATGACGGAGTAGACATTATAGAAGTAGGTGTAGAGGATTTATGGAGAAAGTATATGGAGATATCGGACAATGAGGCTTTGATATCAGCTATGGATAAAGCTAAACTATCTTTGTCTAATGCAAATTCGTTCGTGGTGGAATTGGATAATTTATATTCTGAATCTATTATCAATAAGTCAAAGTTGGAAATATTGTCGTATATGAGGGATAAAACAGGAGTTAGATTGTTAGATTTTGAAACGATTATGATAAAACAAGAAAGCGATGAAAATAAAATCCATACTCCAAGTGAGAAAATTGAGTATTTGATAAAAAAGAATCCTCAAATTGGAGTTTATAAAACTATATTTTCTGACATATATTAAATAATCTTTAGCTATGGGTGAAACATTTATATTTTTAGGCATTTTAATATTTTCGGCACACGTATTTTCAGCTATATTCAGTCGTAAGAAGATACCTGATGTATTATTCTTGATGCTTATAGGTATAGTTATAGGTCCATTGTTTAGCTGGGTAACGCCTGCTGATTTTGGAGTAGTAGGGTCTGTATTTGCATCTCTGACATTAGTATTCATATTGTTTGAGAGTGGAACTGATACAAGTATTCAAAATCTGCGTGATTCGTGGAAGAATCTTGTGCAGGTAGCGATACCGAGTTTCTTTCTGAGTGTTGTTTTGGTTGGCATATTGGGTTATACTTTATTTGATTTAGAGCTAAAGGCAGCATTACTATTAGGCTCAATATTGGGAGGAACGAGTAGTGCTGTGGTAATACCATTGGTAAAACAATTGCCTGTAAGCGAGGAGAATAGGACTATGCTTGTGCTTGAATCGGCTATTACAGATGTGTTTTGTATAGTTTCAGCATTGGCATTTATAGAATCATATAAATATGCAAGTGTCGATGTCGGAGGTATTATAGGCAAAGTGGTGGCATCATTTACCTTGGCATTGATGATAGGGGTAGCCGGTGGTGTGGTATGGAGTAGTATATTGGAAAAGATTAGAAAGATACAAAATTCGATGTTTCTTACACCGGCTTTTGTATTTGTTTTGTATGGATTGTCAGAAGCTATGGGGTATAGTGGTGCTATAGCAGCATTGGCTTTTGGAATTGTGATGGGTAATACCGAATACTTTGAGTTTTCATTTCTTAAGAAGTTTAAGCACAACAATATGATGCGGTTGGAAAATCATGAGAAGAGTTTTTTTAGTGAGATTGTGTTTATACTGAAAACGTTTTTCTTTGTATATATAGGTATATCAATACCTTTTAGTGATATGAGAGCTCTTATATATGGATTGCTTATAACAGTGGTGCTTTTTGTTATGCGTATGCTTTTAACAAAGTTTTCTGTCTCAAACAAATCGTCAAATTTTGATAAAACGATAATTTCGATGATGATACCTAAGGGACTTGCAGCAGCAGTACTTGCTACTTTGCCAGAACAAGCCGGAATACCAGGAGGTGAAGCTATCAAATATATTACTTATAGTGTGGTTTTTATTTCGATATTGCTGACATCGATACTTATATTGTTGAACAACAAAGTAGGAGTAAAGCGTTTGTATAATTCTCTATGGGGTAGGACTAATCAAGATGAGAGTGTTGAGGTTGCAGAGGAACAACGTCAACGTTTGGAAACAGATATATTGGATATAGCAAAAGAAAGACAGAATACAAATAAAGAAAATACAACAGAGACAGAATGAAATTGCATTTTTATAAATATCAAGGAGCCGGTAACGATTTTGTGTTAATCGACAATAGATTGAATGAAATAGATTTTACCGAAAAAATTGTAGAATATTTGTGCGACAGACGATTTGGTGTAGGTGGCGATGGTTTGATGTTGCTGCAAAAATCGTCGATAGCTGATTTCGAGATGGTGTATTTTAATTCTGATGGTAAGCAGGCTTCGATGTGTGGAAATGGTGGTAGATGTATTGTTGCTTTTGCAAAACACTTGGGTATTATAGACAACAAAACATTGTTTGAAGCATACGATGGAATACACGATGCGGAGATATTGAAAACTGATGACAGAAACAATATAGTAAAATTAAAGATGAATCTTTCGGCAAATATCAAAACTTGCTTGAATGGTTGGTATGTTGATACAGGAAGTCCTCATTATGTAGAATTTGTTGATGATATATATGCTCTTGATGTAATGCAAGAAGGTCGACGGCTGAGGAACGATACTACATTTGCTCCGTATGGTACAAATGTTGATTTTGTGAAGGTAAAAGACAACAACGAAATAGAGGTTGCAACATACGAGCGAGGTGTGGAAGACGAAACATTGAGTTGTGGTACAGGTGTAACGGCTGCTGCTCTGATATATACACATACAAAAGGAAATAATTCGTTTGTCGATAGTATAAAAGTTAAGGCAAAAGGTGGTGATTTTGAGGTCTTTTACGAAAAAAATAAAGTAGGAGAATATGTAAATATTTACCTACAAGGAACGGCTACAATGGTGTACGAAGGTGATATTGAGATGTGAAACTTGAGATAATTGTTGTGTCGATAAATCTAAACTTGGCTATAGATACTACTTGTTTAGTATAAGTATTATGAAATTTTGATTTGTGTATTTTTGAAAAGATGTGTATCTTTGCACCTTGGTTTGGGATAAATAAATTATTAATTTGTAAATATAAATATTTTAAAATGAGAAAATTAATTCTATTATTCTTAGGACTTGTTATTGCTGCAACCATGCATGCAATTCCTGCAGACAGCACTCCTAGAACATTAAAATTGAAAGATGGTCGTATATTGACAATCAGTTTGCAAGGCGATGAGTATTTGTCGTGGGCAAAAACAATAGATGGATATACTTTGTTACGAGCCGATGATGGTGAATGGGTATATGCTCAAATAGATGTTGAAGGTAACTTAGTGGCCTCTAATTGTATTGCTTCAGACCCTAATTATCGTACATCTAATGATAAATTGAAGTTGGCTAACATATCGAAAAATTTAACCTTTTCGAAGAATCAATTGAATCAAGCAAAACAACGAAAATCAGGTTCGATATCTACGAAATCATCATTTCCATTGTCGGGTTCACCAAAGTTGTTGGTAATATTGGTGGATTTTGATGATCGACCATTTACTACAACATATGACTATTGGGATACAATAGCAAGTGTAACCGGTGCTACGGCAGGTGGAGCTACTGGATCGATGCGCGATTATTATTATTACAATTCAATGGGCGTTTTGGATTTAGATGTAACTGTATTAGGTCCATGTCGTATGCCTCAGAATTTGTCTTTTTATGGTGCAAATCAATCAGGAAGTGATGGCAATGTTCGTCGATTGGTACAACATGCAATTATGTATGTGGATACTGCATACAATCTGGATTTTACGCAATACGATAATGATAACAATGATACATTAGATAATGTTCATATCATTTTTGCAGGTATTCCTGAGTCTACATCAGGTGAAGCAAATTCGATATGGCCACACAAGTCGATGATGTATAATTTTAGAGTAGAAGTTGACGGAGTAAGAGTTCATACTTATTCTTGTTCGGGAGAGAAGAAAAGTGCCGGTATGGCAGATGGTATAGGTGCTATGTGCCACGAATTTGGTCATGTATTAGGGTTGCCCGATATGTATGATACTGATGGTAATACCGGTGATGGTGAAGGTGTTGGATTAGGAGATTTTAGTTTGATGCATGGTGGTTGTTACAACAATGATAGCCGTACTCCTCCTTCGTTATCCGCAGTAGAAAGAGAAATATTAGGTTGGCATACCCACACAACATTGACAGACCCTGTAGTGGTAAGAATGGGCAATTTGGGTGATAGCAATGTGTCATACAAAATCACTACTTATAATCAAGGTGAATATTATATATTAGAAAATCGTCAAAAGTCGGGTTGGGATGCTTATAATCCTGCAGGGGGTATGCTTATATACCATGTGGATAAAAATGTAAGTGGTTGGGATCTTGGTGGCTATAATTCCAATGTGCTTAATTGTAATCCTTATCACCAAGGTTGCTATTTAGTGTCGGCCAATGGGGACTCATCGAACTACAACATGTCAACTGCTTATCCTACACAATCAAATAATAAGTTTACATCTCGTACAAATCCAGCCTCGTGGACTTGGTATAATAGCGAAGTGAATTATGTGAATCGTTCGATGATAAACAAACCCATATCTCACATACAAGTGGTGGATTCTACTTTTATACAATTCAACTATATGTTGTTGGATACTTTCCCTTTGATAAATATTTTATCATCGAGTGATTTGACATCTACTTCGGTAGTGATATCTGCTAATATAGTAGATACACAACGTGTTAATATTACATCAAGGGGTATTTGTTGGAGTACATCGCCAGAACCTACTATTGCAGATAGTTATATTGCCGATTCTTTGGTAGGTGAAGGTGCTTACTCATTGCGTCTCGAAGGTTTGGAAAGAGGTACTCACTATTATGCTAGAGCATATGTCGTAAATCAATATTGCACTACTTATTCATCTACAACTATAGAATTTCTAACTCTTACCGGTGCCCCTCGTGTAACAACTAGAACTGTAAATAATGTGGAAGCCTATTCGGCTATGCTTAGAGGGCGTATCGATGATACTGTAGATGCTACTGTCTCTCATTTTGGATTTATGGTTTCGACAAATCAATACTTTGATACCATAAATGAGCCACTAATGATATATTTTGTTGATAGTTTGAGTAATGGTAATTTCTCATATTTGTTGGATTCGTTGAGTGAATATTCTCGTTATTATGTGCGTGCGTTTGCCGAAAATTCCTATGGTATAGGGTTGGGAAATATAGTAAACTTTACTACCACATTCGAAAGAATAGAAAATAATACAATATCGGAAAATCAAGTGTATTGTGGTTTGGAAGATCGCCAACCACTGGAAGTAGATGATTTGATAGGTAGTGAACCTACAGGAAGAACAGCTCCTTATACCTATTTGTGGCAATATAAAACATTGTCGACAGGTTGGGCAGATGCTCCTAATGTTAATAACACTATCAATTATGTTCCCGGAACATTGTCAGATAGTACTTATTATCGCAGAATAGTATTTTCGACAGGTATATATGATACAAGTAACACTGTATTGGTAGCAATAAGCTATTCGCATGGGGGTGTTGTTACCTATACTTCGGATACTGTAAAAATAAACGAAAGAATAGGTCGCTTAAGGGTTCAAAACAATAAGGGTAATATAGTTCAATGGGAACGCAGACATGAAAATGGTGATTGGGTTATTATTGCCGGTGCATCATCGACAATATATGATACATTGAGAATTGTAGGTAACTATTATTATAGAGTAATGGTGCAGTTTGGAGATTGTCTACCTGCTTATTCTACCGAAAAACATATATATGCCAAAGATAATGTGGGTATAATAACTGCAGATAACGCTATGAATGTGGCTTTTGTTCCTAATCCATCTACAGGATTGTTCACAATTGTTGCATCAACCGATGAAATTTTCGACATAAAAGTTTTGACTATGGATGGCAAGGTATGTTATAGCGAAGATAATGTAAAAATATCAGGAAAACGTATGGATTTGACCGGTATGCCGGATGGAGCATATATAGTGGTTATTTCTAACGAAACAACAAAAATTTCGAATAAGATAATAATAAACAAATAAAAACAGATATAAAATGAATAAAATAATTAATACCGATAAGGCTCCTAAAGCTATAGGGCCTTACAGTCAAGCAGTTTTGGCTGGAAATACTTTGTATATTTCGGGTCAAGTGCCTATTAATCCAGAAACAGGTGCTGTTGTGGAAGGTGGAATAAAAGAACAAACAGAGCAAGTTATGAAAAATATTGAAGCAATACTTACCGAAGCAGGGTATACTTTTGCCGATGTAGTAAAGTCGACTTGTTTACTAAGTACAATGGATAATTTTGCAGCTATGAATGAGGTGTATGGAAAGTATTATTCTGTTAATCCTCCTGCACGTGCAGCATACGCTGTTCAAAAATTACCTTTGGGGGTTATGGTTGAAATAGAAACCATTGCAGTGAAATAATTTGTTTCATAATTGTATTATTCAAGCCCATCGTAAGTTCTTATTGTTGGAATTTTGGTGGGCTTTATTTTTGTTTATTCTATGAAAAAAATATTGATGATATGTTTGGGCAATATATGCCGTTCGCCTTTGGCTGAGGGTATATTACGTAGTAAATCTGTGGAATATGGTTTGGATTTAGAGATTGATTCTGCAGGATTTGAATATTGCAATGTGGGTATGTCGCCCGATTCGCGTGCTGTGGCTGTTGGTCGAAAATATGGTATTGATATTACAGGAATACGTTCTCGTTTGTTTGAGTATGCTGATTTTCACTATTTCGACCGTATATATATAATGGATAGAAATAATTATAACGATGTTATGGCTATGGCAAAAACAGCCGAAGATCGTGAAAAAGTAGATTATATATTGAACGAGGTTTATCCGGGAGAGAATAGATATGTTAAAGATCCATACTATGGCGGTGCCGACGGATTCGAAACGGTATTCAAACAATTGGATGAAGCGTGTGATGCTATATGTAGAAAAATAAAATAATAACCGGTTAAAAATATAAATATGATATTTGGAGATTGTGCAAGAATAAAGAAGTGTGTCATACATAAGGTAGGAAATAAATTGGAAGATGAATTGTTGCTTTCAAAAGATTTGATGGTACTTTCGGACGAAGTAGAAGCAACGTTGCTACGTTATATATTTAATGGTTTTAAAGCCAAGGAGTATTATAATTTGTTTACCGAAGATGATTTTACAGACAATAATGTATATAGTTCGGTGGCTGCGATATTCGATAATAATGATTCGTTCTACGATGAATCTGTAGCCTTGGCTCGCCATCTCTATTCGGTTAGCGAATCTCCAAAGGTTCTTTCCGGTAGGTTGTTGGTTGTTCATTTGGAAAATTGTTTAGTGGATGGCAAGACGTTTGAAGCCATTGGACTGTTCAAGATTGAAACTTCGGCACCATATATGAAACTATCGCTGAGTGGGGATAATTATGGAGTGGAACTTGACGAGGGTATAGCTCTTGATAAGATGGATAAAGGATGTCTGATATTCAATGCCGAGCGAGAGCAGGGCTTTTGGGTGGCTGTGAGCGAGAGTGTACGCAAGGCTTCGGATGCTGAATATTGGGTGGATATGTTTTTGAATGCTCAGCAGCGTAAGGATGAATACTTCCAAACTCAAAATATTATGGCTTTATGCAAGAATTTTGTTACCGAACAATTGCCCGAAGAGTTTGCCGTAACGAAAGCCGATCAAGCTGCTATTTTGAATAAATCGGTACAGTTTTTCAAGGAAAACGATACTTTTGATATGGACACCTTTGCCCAAGAGATAATGCCGGATAGTCAGGTTGTGGAAAGTTTCAAGACCTATAAGGATTCTTTCGAACAAGAGACAGAGATGAAAATCGAAGATAATTTTAATATTTCAGAAACTGCCGTTAAGAAGCAATCCAAGGCTTTCAAAAGCGTGATAAAACTCGATAAAAACTTTCATGTTTATGTTCATGGAGATACCAAATTTATTGAAAAAGGCTTTGATGATGGGGTAAATATGAACTATTATCGCCTATATTTTAATGATGAAGAGTAAAGATTATATTGTTGAAATATAGAAAGTAAAGAATTTGTTTAAAAAAAAGTTGCTTTAAAATTTTGTGGAATCAAAAAATCTTAGTACTTTTGCAAACGTAAATGAGGCGAGGTAGCTCAGTTGGTTAGAGCGTCGGATTCATAACCCGGAGGTCACGAGTTCAATTCTCGTCCTCGCTACTCTGTCATAATTCGTAAGCCTTGCACTGGAAAGTGTGAGGCTTTTTTAGTATCATTTTAATTGTATATTTTTATTGCATATTGGTATATAAGTTCGGCTATATCGGCTATTATTTTTTCGTTTGTAGCTCTGTTTTCTTTCGATTCCGATACGAATATTGCCAACGCAATATGTTTTCCATTAGGAAGCGTTATTATGGCAACGTCGTTTATGACCGGTGTTACACCTTCTTTGGTGGTGAAAGATGTACCTGTTTTATGTGCTACTACGATTTCTTTTGGCAATTTCCCCTTTATACGATTGTTTCCCGTACTGCAGTCGGAGAGGGTTTCCCATAGAAAATTGAAGCACGAATCGCTGAAAAGTTTTTGAGTGTATAGTTTGTTCAGTAGCGATACAACGTCGTTAGGAGTAGCTCTATTTGAATATATCAGATTCGGTGATTGAAATATTTCCCATTCGCTGTTGTTTACTTCTATGCTTGGTTGACTTATTTCTTTTAGGTATGTTTGTACTGTTTTTACACCTCCTATGGTTTTAAGCAGTATATCGCTACAGTTGTTGTCGCTTTGTATAAGAGTATATTTTATAATATCGGTTAGGCTTAGAGATGTATCGGTATTTCTAAGTACATCACGAAGAGGACTCCATGTGTTTTTATGCATATCTTCAGGGGTTATACGTACGGGTGTTTGCAATGTAAGCAATCCTTTGTCCACATTGTTTAGCACACACATAGCAATAGGCAGTTTATATACACTTAGCATCGGTATCATTTTATTGCCGTTTATGCTTAGTGAGTCCGAGTCTTCGATGAATATTACGGATACACCTACTGTTGCACGATAGTTGTTGCAGTACTCTGCTATTTGGGTTCGTAGGCTATCTGTGTTAGCATACGAAAAAGTTGTTACAAATATTGTTGCAAGTGCGAGTATAGCTCTTTTCATCATGTTTTATGTTTTTCTTTCTTTGCTGCAGGGAATAGTATATTGTTCAATATAAGTCTATAGCCTGGCGAGTTTGGGAATAGCGATAGGTCGGTAGGAGGGTCGCCAACGTAGTGTTGGTAGTCTTCGGGGTCGTGTCCGCCAAGGAAAGTCCATGTGCCTTTGCCCATAGTACCATGTAGGTAACGAACTTCGTCCAGCTCTTTGTTTTCGCCAAGTATTATAACACTGCTTTTTACATACTTTTTTCGGAAAGCAGTTGATTGTCCCATAAAGCCTTTTATCACACGTTGGTGGTTTTGTGTAAGCATGGTTGGCACCCAATCCCATTTAGCCGAGAAGTCGAAAAGGGTAAAGAAATCGTTCTTTTCGGTTATAAGTTTGGCTCTTTGGTAAGGATTGATATCGATATCCGATACTTCGTATTCCGACGGATTGGTACTTATTTTAAAGTCTTTAAATGCAAAAGTTTTGCTATAGTCAAGCATGGCTTGTGCATTGGGTTGCATTGGGTCGCCATCAAACATTTGGTCGCATATATCTATTCCTTCGGCTGCCAAGGCTATATCATAGCTGTCAGGGGCTGAACACATGGCAAACAAAAATCCACCACCCATCACAAAGTCGCGTATCTTGTGCGAAACAGCCAACTTTAGTTGCGATACCTTTTGAAAGCCCAATTCCTGTGCTGTTTTGTTTTGCAGACGTACATCTTCGATATACCATTGTTGGTTTTTATACGAGCCCCAAAACTTACCAAATTGTCCCGTAAAGTCTTCGTGGTGTAGGTGTAGCCAATCGTACATTGGCAGTACTCCGCTTATAACTTCTTGGTCGTAGACCACGTCGTATGGTATTTCGGCGTATGTAAGCACAAGGGTAACTGCATCGTCCCATGGCAGTTTGTTTTTGGGCGAATACACTGCAATCTTGGGTGCTTTGTGCAAGCGTACCACATCTTGGTTTACACCGGGGTCGGCTATCTCGCTTAGTATAGCAGTTGATTGTCCGTCCGAAATTACTTCGCAGCTTACGCCTCGCAGCTTGCATTCGCGTTCTATGGCCGAAGAATATTGGGTCATAAAAGTGCCTCCACGATAGTTGAGCAACCACGACACCTCGCCACCTTCGCTAAGTATCCAATATGCCACACCATAGCTTTTGAGGTGATTTTTTTGTGTGTCGTCCATAGGTATAAGCAGATATGTGGCTTGTACCGAATATATGCCGATTATAATAATGCTTAGTAGTGCTATTGCTTTTCTCATTTTTGTTATTATTTGTGTTGGTATATTAACTGATATTTTTCGTTTATAGTATATTGTTCTCCAAAAATGCTTTGTTTTTTTGACGTTTTGATGAGAGAGAGTCTTCGTCTCCAACCATGCCATAAGAGACGTGCCACGGCGCCTCTCTACGGTTGCATAATATTATACCGCCAAAACCAACACCCCGAATATTTTTACTCACAAACAATATTCCCCCGACCGTACAGACGCACCGCGGTGCGTCTCCCAAAAAAACATATACCCCAAAACAAATTATCCCATATATGCTATGCCGATAACATATATGAGATAATTCGGTAAGGTATATTGGTTATTTCTCTTACTTGTTTTTCACCACACGGCACGATGCTTCGCCTACCTTTATTATATATACGCCGTTTGGGTATGCCGAGAGGTCGAATGTAGCTATACCGGTTTGCAATACTTTGGTTTGTAGTAGTATGCCTTGTAAGTCGTATAGCTGCACTTCCCGGTTTTCGAAGCCTTGCGGCAACGCCACTTCCACTATGCCCGTTGTGGGATTGGGGCTTACTGTTATAGGTATTATTTCCGGCACTATATTTATTGCAATACTATCCGATGTAGTAAAACTGAATGACAGCCATTCGCTATATAGTTCACTACGTGGACAATATGAACGAATATATACATCGTAAGTAGTAGTAGGTGTTAGGCTGTCAAAAGTATAAGATGTTGTATTGATGTCTGTTGCATATATACCACTTCCTTGTACAAAGCCGCTTTCGCCCCATTCTATTTCGTAGTGCGTAACTTCTTCTGATGGTACATTCCAATTGATTGTTGCATCTTGTGCGTTGGCATATTGTAGATGTATATTTTCGACACTTGAGCATATAGTATCCAGAGTGTAAACTTCCACCTTTTTCCAACTACTTATAGTATCGGCAATTTCGCAATATTTTTGTAAATAAATATCATAGCGAGTGTTTGGGTTAAGGTTTGTAATATTAAAAGATGTGGAACTTATGCTGTCATATAGTATACCTGTGCCTTGCATAAAACCTTCTTCCCCATATTCCAACCGATAATATGTTGCATTGTATGACCAATCCCAGTTGAGTAAAACATCGTTTGGGGATATATCATTTATCATAATTCTATTGACAGTTTGACATGTAGGTGATTCTAATATTGGATAGAAGAGTCTGGAATTGTAATAATTTTCTTGAGGTGGTTCTCCTATAAATTCTCCGTTTTCAAATGGAAACATATACCAATATGTTACTTCATTATTATTCATTACGACATTGCGATCAATTCCAATAAAACCCGGGCAAGAAATGCCGTTATAATCATAATTACCTTCATTGTAATAATCATAATAAACACGACAATTGGCATTTGAACCAATAAAAAATGTATCGGTTAAAGAAATTGGATTATCAAAATATGCTTCATATATTCTTGGATATTCAGGGTTTTCGCTGTATGCTATATCTGCTATTGTAAAAGTTTCAAAACCTGTTTCGAATATTGGCAATAAAGTATGACGATCATCATATTCATAATGCATATATTTTGATGAAGGCTCTCTCCATTGTGCTGAATCTAATATTATTAGTTCGTTGTCGACAAGTTTGCATATATAAAAATAACACCCCATGGGATTATCGCATGCAACTGTGGTACCTGCAATGCCATAGATGGTGAGTTCACTACTATTCTCAGGTGCTATTATCTGTTTCAAAATAATTGGTTTTTGATATTCTGAACAACAATTTGAATTCATAGTAAGACCTACTGTAACCTCAGGATTATTTGTGTCTATACTTTGTATAATTCCACAATATTCATTATTCCAATAATACCTGCTATCGTAGCAGTGAATTGTATCTTGTGCTTTAATTGGAAATGATAATGATAAGATGAATAATATAACAAAAATATTTTTCATTTTACTGAATAAATTTGCATTCATAATATTCTTTTTTTATATCTATGAAAATAAAACTTTTATTTAATTATCGTCTTTCACCCCTTTTACCTCATTTCCTTTTCTATTTGATATCTCAAATCCTCCAAGCATCGGTAAACCTCTTGAAGCGATTATTACTAAGCTGAAAAACGATGCAAAGTTACATATTTATTTTTAATTACCAAATATTTTAAAGAAAAACTTTTTTGTTTTTTACTATTATCTGTTATAATTCATTGTATAACAAATGTTTTTATTGGAGAATTTTTAATGAAAACATTGTTATTATGTCGGGCGTTTTTTGGCCAATGTGTCTTCGTTCGGTAAAAAACCGGCATGGTTTTGATGCTCTACGGTTGGAAAGAAGTGGCTGTTTGTTATAGGCTTTTAGTTAGAGATATAATACATGCCGTTATAATTAGTAGCTAATTTGTCTGAACCTTAGCATTATGTGTAAAAGAATTATTTACTGCAAAAACATTTTACCCCCACCATAAAAGTAGCCAAAACCCGCAATAAAAGTTGTCAAACCCCGCAATATTTCTATATCCCAAAGTTTGGGATATTCGTCCCAAACTTTGAAATATTCGTCCCAAAGTTTGGGATATTTGTCCCAAACCTTGGGATATAGTTTTGGTGGGGGTAAAAATAAGTTTTATAGTGGGGGTGTAGAAGTTTTGTGGTGGGGGTGTAGAAGTTTTGTGGTGGGGAAAATAGGAAATTTGTCGGCTACTAAGTTTTCTAAAAGGAATGGTATTATGGCAATTGCAGGGATAGTGGTAAACAAAAAAGCGAGAGACTTCTGTGTTTGAAGTCTCTCGCTTTTTAATTAGAAGTATTGTATTGCGATTATTTTTTAAAGTTGCTGATACCTTCGTTTAGGAACGATATAAAGTTTTGTACATCGCGGTCGTATTTATGGTTTTCCTTGGTTAATACATTTTCTTCGCTGTCTATCAATACATAATATGGCTGAGCGTTCATGTTGTATTTAGTTTTTTGGTATTCCAAATTGCGTTTGCCAAGGGTTTTTATGGTGCGTCCTTTGCTGTCGGTTATCCATTCTTCTTCAGGAATTTCTATATAGTTAACGTCGGCATACAAGGCTACCATTACATATTCTTCGTTAAGTATTCTTTTTACTTCTTCGTCGGTCCATACATAGTATTCCATTTCTCTGCAGTTGGCACATGTTTTACCTGTAAAGTCGATAAATATAGGTTTGTTCACTTTTTTTGCGTAATCCTTAGCTTCTTCAAGGTCGTAGAATCCTTCAAAACCCGTGGGCATGTGTAGTTTGTCGGCATATTTTCTGTCGGCAGGCAATTTTGATGTGCTATTGCTTTCGGCAGCCACTGTTATGTTTTTGGTACTTTCGTATATACTCTTTTCGAGGTCGAAGTCTTGAGTTGTCATAGGAGGTACATATCCCGATATGGCTTTAAGTGGAGCACCCCACAAACCGGGTATCATATACACTACAAAAGAGAATGTTATAATGGCAAGGAACAAACGACCTACACCCAATGTTTGCATCTCGTCGTCGCCTTTGAAACGTAGCTTGCCAATCAGATATAATCCCATCAAACTGAATATTGTTATCCACAAAGCCAAATATGTTTCGCGGTCGAGTATTCCCCAACCTGCACTTAGGTCGGCCATACTTAGGAATTTAAGTCCCAAGGCAAGTTCCAAGAAAGCAAACACCACCTTTACGGTGTTTAGCCAGCTGCCTGATTTAAGGTTGCTGAGCACGCTTGGGAACATGGCCAACAATGTGAATGGCAAAGCAAAACCTACAGCAAAACCAAGCATTGATATAAGGGGAATAAGGCGGTTTGATTCGCCGGCACTTAGCTCTATTAAAGCACCACCCAATATAGGACCTGTGCAGCTAAACGATACCAATACAGTGGTTAATGCTATAAAGAAAGGAGCAAACAAGCCACCTTTGTCGGCTTCTTCGTCGGACTTGTTGATAAGTGCCGATGGCAATGTGATTTCGAATAGTCCGAAGAATGATAATGCAAATACAAAGAATATTACAAAGAATATTAGGTTTGGAATCCAGTGTGTGCCTATAAGGTACATTACTTGCGGTCCGAATATAAGCGACAGCACTACTCCCAACACACCATATATAAATATGATGGAGAACCCAAACATCCATGCCTGACGCATTCCTTTTTTCTTGTTAGAGCCACCTTTCATAAAGAAGTTGAGTGTCATAGGTATCATAGGGAACACACAGGGTGTAAGCAATGTGATGAATCCCATGCCGAATGCTGTAAGGAATATAATCCAAATTGAACGTCCTTCTTTTTCGGTTTGAGTAGTGGGTTCTTCTACTTTGGCTTCTTCTATTTTTTCTGTTTCAATACTGCAACTATCTCCTCTTGCAATAACGTCGTATTTTTCTTTGAGTTCTTCTTCGGTGTAAGATGCTTCTACTTTAGGAGCTTCGGTAGTAGTAGCCACTTCTTTGGCTCCTTTTACATCAAACGAAAAGTCAATATCTTCGGGTGCAATGCAGCTGCCATCGTTGCATAGCTGATACGACATTACGCCTTTTACTTTGAAGTCGTTGGGGGTGTTTATTTTTATTTTTTGTTTAAAAAGTACTTTGCCGGAGAATGAGCGTATGGTACATTTAAACAATTCGTCATATTCTTCGTGAGGTTTAGGTTCGCTTACATTGCCTATCAGTGTGTAGTCGGCAGATTTGTCGAACGAGAAACTTAGTCCGATAGGACCCATCTCGTCGGTGTGTTGTGAATAGATGTGCCAATTGTTTTCCAATGTAACAGTGAAATGCAACTCAGCTTCGTCGGCAGAGGTTGATACCACTTGGTATTGCCATTTTGCCGGATTTAATTGTTGCGCCATTGCCGATAACGATATAATGGCAACAAAAAAACTTAGGATAAATCTCTTTATATTCATGTTTTTTAGTGTTTTATGTGTTTCTTGCAATATTATTTCTGTTGCAAAGTTACAAAAAAAAGTTTACATTTTGTTGTATACACACATAAAAAGAGGATAGACATTCAAAAAAACGACTATCCTCTTCTTGTTGAATATTGATAAATAATTCTATTTATTTGCTTGATTATTTAGTGGTAATTACCAAGTAATCGGTATACTTCCAAAAGTCGTTGGGGTTAATTATTTTTATTGCCGAGCATACTTTTTTGTCGTTCATTACAAGTTCGTAGCTTTCTTCGGGGTGACGCGAAAGCACTTTAACCTTTTCTTTATTGATGTTTATGATGTTTGTAGTGGTTTTGTCGGCTTGAGTAAACAATTGAGTGTTCATGTCGTTTGTTACTTGTTGCTTTTTGCCTATGCCTATAAAACCACCTGTTTTGGTTACTATGCCGGCTTCTTTAAGTTCGTCGTACGATCCAATTATGTAGTATACTTTGTTGGCTTCGGCTATTTGTTGAGCTATTATTTGTTCCTTTTCGGTGTTTGATTTTGTAAGCTCAGCCACATTGGTGTTTAGGTTTTCTATTATTATGTTCTTTTGTTCGAGTTCGGTTACAAGAGTTTGTATTTCGTTTTCTTGTTCATCGATACGTGTTTGAAGTTTTTCGATATATTCTTTTAATTTAGAGTTTTCGGTGTTCGATTCGGACAACTTCTTGTTTAATGCATTCAATTTTTGTTTGTTTGCAGTAAGCATGTTGTTGATGTCGGTGATTTGGTCGGTGATTTTCATCTTCACATCGTTGCGTATTTCGGTTTTGCCTCTACGCAATTCTTCTACCGAACCAAATTTTGAAGTAACTTTTGCAAGGTTGTCTTCTATTTCGTTTAGCGTTTCAAAGAACTGACTCATTTCATCGTTTTTCGAGTCTACTATCGATTGCAACGAGTCTATTGTTTTTTGGTTTCGAGCTCTTTCTTCTTCTATTCCGTTACAACTTGTTATTGTTGCAAATATGCAGGCTGCTATGCCTAATGCTAATGCTTTGTTCTTCATTTTGTCTTGTATTTAGTTTAACAATAAAAATATTTAGTTCTCAAATTCGGCTATAATAACGTGTTTTTTTTAGAAATATTGAGTAACCCGAAAAAAAACTTGCGATATTTTGCTTTTTTTTGTTCTTTTTTTCTGTTTGTTTGGTGGCATATAACTTCACTGTGGAATAAAAAAGAATAAAAAAACTTGCAAATATTCGTCAAAAATGCTACCTTTGCAAAAAAATATAAGGAATGTAGAATATATACGACATACAGAATATCAATTAAATAGAAAGGGGGCGACGTGATAGAGACAATCCAATATCAAGGCCTTAAGTGGCATCACATATCAAATCCGAACGAAGAAGATTATCGTTTTTTACTCGAAACGTATAATTTTCACCCCTTAGATATTGAAGACTGTCGTGGAACCAACCAACGTCCTAAGATTGACGAATACGATGATTATTATTTCTTGATACTCCATTTTCCATACTTCGACAAGGGTAATAAGTTTATCCGTATCAAAGAAGTGAAGATATTTTGGGGCAAAAATTATATCATAACCATAGGTAAATCGCACTGGGTGGTAAAGCGTTTGTTCGACCAAAGCAAGGAAGAGCTTGACAATGGCGATATAAATGAATTGATGTTTTCGTCTACTGATATATTGTTATATCATCTTTTGGATAGGCTTATGGGCGAGTCGTACACACTAATATTACGTATAGGTGCCGAAGTGGATTTAATCAACTACGATATTTTCAACAAAAAGGCACAGCGTATAATCGAATTGATTTCTATCACTCGTAGAAATATTATTTTACTGAATACTACTTTCAAACCTCAGTTGCGATTGTTTCATCAATTCGAAAGCGGGGGTATAAAAGGTTTCGTTAAGCAAGACGAATTTGATATGGAAGACTATTGGGGTAATATATTGGATAAATACCAAAAGATGTTCGACCTTGTGGAAGACTATGGCGAATTGATTGAGGGTTTGTCCAAAACTTTCGATTCGTTGCAGGCCAACAAAACCAACGAGATAATGCGGGTGCTAACTTATTTCTCCACCATTATGCTCCCTCTTACCGTGGTTACAGGTATGTATGGTATGAATGTAAAGTTGCCATTCCAATCCGAAGCATGGTCGTTTTGGGGGGTGTTGGGATTAATGATAGCCATAACAGTGGGACTGCTGGTATTCTTTAAACGTCGATTGAGGTAATAAATTCTTCGGTTTATAATCCTAAACGGTATATAATATAACAATATAAGAGAAAAAGGAATGTGACTTTAAAATCACATTCCTTTTTTTATTTGTTTTTGTAGAAATTATTTTTTCGATTCTTCAACAGCTTCGGCTATAAGTTGGAATGTGCGTTCGATATCGTTGTCCAAACCTACGCTGAAACGGATCAAACCTTCGCTCATACCCATTTCTTTTTGCAAATCTTCGGGTACTTCGCTCGAGGTTGACTTACCGCTGTTAGAGAATAATGTTTTGAAGTAGCCAAGACTTACTGCAAGGTATCCAACGCCTTTGTCTTGCATTATTTCCATTATTCTGCTGGCTGCATCGGCAGTTCCCATATCGATGCTTATCATACCGCCAAATCCATATCCGGGGTTCATCATGCTCTTGAACAATTCGTGGTCAACGTGTTCGGGCAATCCGGGATAGTTGTATTTAAAGCCTACTTCTTTAAAACGTTTAGCAAGATACATTGCGTTTTCGCTATGTTTTTGCATACGTATGTGAAGTGTGTGTAAGTTTTTCAATATCGACGAAGAACGCATAGGATCTAATACCGGACCAAGAAGCATGGCTGTACCATCGTTTACGTCTATCAACGAGTTGATGTATTCGGCTGTTCCGCATATAGCACCTGCCACACAGTCGTTCTTGCCATTGATAAATTTGGTCATACTGTATACTACTACGTCGGCACCCAATTGATAAGGGCTGAATATCATAGGAGTGAAAGTGTTGTCAACCAATAAGCGAGCACCATTTTCGTGTGCTATTTTGCTTAGTTCGGGAATGTTGGCAATGCGAAGCAATGGGTTGTTCATTGTTTCGGTATAAAGCACTTTGGTATTTGGACGTATAGCTTTCTTAACGGCTTCCAAGTCTTGGAAGTTAACAAAAGTAACTTCTACACCCCATTTTTTGATGTAGTTGTTAAGGAAAGCGAAAGTACCACCGTATGTAGTCATAGAGCTTACTATGTGGTCGCCTTGTTTTACTTCGTGAAGCAAAGCACAAGTGATAGCTGCCATACCCGAGCCTGTTACCCAAGCTGCTTCGGTGCCTTCCATGGCTGCCAATGCATTGCACAACGACATGTTGCTTGGATTCCAGTGGCGAGAATATAAGAAATATCCTTCTGTTTCGCCGTGGAATGTGTCGGTCATAAGGTGTGCTTTTTCGAATGCAAATGTAGCACTATCGCTGATAGATGGGTTAACGCCTCTGAAAGGATCTCTACCATCTAATTTTTGAATGTTGGTTGCTGGATCAAATTTGTTCATCGTATTTCTCTATATTTAATGTATATATACTATATTATTTATTTGTTTTCTATTCTTCAAACGATTTGCAAAGTTACAAAATTTTTCTTTAATATCAATCTCTATTACAATATTTATTTGTTGCGTTGCGTTTAGTTGCTTGAATTTTTAGTAGTTGCTTAGTTTAAATACCCACACTGCATCGCTTTTAAGGTCGGAATATTTTAGTGTTTTTGTGTCGATGGTTAGTGTTTTTGTGTCGTTGTTGTAGTTCCATTTTAGTTCTTTGTTGCAGCCCAATAGTGTTACTTTCATATTTTTTGTCGGTTGCTTGATGTTTTGCAATGTCAATGTTTCGTCGGGGTATTTTAGGGCCATGGCATATATGTTGTCGCCTTTGGTGGTATAGCACACTGTGGGTTGCATGCATGTGTATTTTGCTGCAAAGCCTTCGGTTGGTTTAACATATTCTTTTTCTTGGCTTTTCGATTGCCACCATAGTTTCATCACGGCTTCTAAGTTGGTTTCTTTGTATATTATTTTTATGGGATAGGTTTCGCCTTTTTTTAGTTTTATGGTTGCCTTGGTGGCGTTGTGTTTTTGTGCTTCTTCGGCATTGCTTTCGGTGGCGTTGCCCGATGGTTTGGTGTAGTTTATTATGGTGTCGTTGCCCACTATCACCATTGCATAGTCTTCGGCTTCTATTTCGAAGGTGTATTTTTCGTTGTACTTCGGGCATATAGTGCCATTCCATTGGGCATCAAAGTTGTCGTAGCTTATTCGTTTGTCGGGCGAGTTGCGTTTCCAATTAAAATTCAGCACACTGTCGGTGCGTGTTACTTCCACTTGTTCGTATTCATAAAAATGTGTAAAGGGGCGTGTTTCGTATATTGCTTCGCCATTTATCTTAAGCCAATCGCCAAGGTCTTTTAACCGTTCTTGTTGTATGAGAGGTATTTTGCCATCGGCAGTGGGACCCACATTCAATGTCATTCCGCCGCCTGCTGCCACCAGTTTGCAAAAGTGTTGTATCAGTTCTTTTGAAGTAAGGTAGTTGCTAAGGGGTTCGCGACGGTTGTAGGCAAAGGAGCGTCCTATGCCGCGACATTCGGCCCATGGACGGTCGGTTTGCAAAATGCCGGAACTGTATTCAGGTGTGCGAAAGCCATGTTCGGTGCCTGCTCCCCAGCGGTCGTTTACTATGGCTTCGGGGCCTACGGTGTTGTAGTACCACGATATCAATTCTTCGGCTTTGAAGTCGGTGGCTTTGTTGTTCCACTCTCCATCGGTGAATATAACCGATGGTTTATAGCGGCTTACAAGTTCTTTGAATTGTGGTATCATATATGTATTCACATAGTTGCCTATCGAGTCGTCGGGGTCTTGCATCCATATATGTTTGGGGTTGGTCCATTCGGTGAGCGAATAATAAAAGCCCATTTTCATGCCTTTGTTGCGTACTGCCTCGGTTAGTTCGCTCACTATGTTGCGTTTCGGACCGCCCACCACACTGTTCCAGTTGGGTTGGTATTTGCTGTCCCATAGGCAGTAGCCGTCGTGGTGCTTGCTAACAAGTAGCACATATCTGGCACCGCTTTGTTCAAATATATCGGCCCATTCGTTGGGGTTCCATAGCTCGGCTTTGAACAGTTTGTCGAAGTCGCGATAGGTTATGCCATCGCCGTATGTTTTGTTTTGGAAGTTTATTCTGACGGTGTCGCCCACCATAAGTCCGCGGTAGTACCATTCGCCATAGCCTTCCACTCCGGCATAGGCAGGCACCGAGTATACGCCCCAGTGTATGAATATGCCCAATTTGGCATCGCTAAACCATTCGGGGTAGCCTCGTTCGTTTATCGATTGCCATGTGGGTTGAACCTCTTGGGCTTTGCCGGCTTTTATGCCTATGCATATCGCCAGACTGCATATCAATATCTTTTTAGTCAAATTCATGGTTGTATAGTGTATTTTATTGTTTTATATTTCGTTTAAACTTTTGATTATTAATTCTATTGCTTCGTTGGTTTCGCTGTCCGAAATGGTTAGCGGTGGTGCTATCCTAAACGAGTTTAGCTTGTAAAGAAACGAGTCGGTTACCAAACCGTTGTCTATAAAGCGGTCGAGGAGTTTCCAATATATCTCTTCTGTTTCGAGGTCGCAAGCCAAAAACAAACCTTGTCGGCGTATGCCTGTTAGTTTGCTGTTGTTTTTCAATGCCTCTTCAAACAGTCTGCCTTTTTCTTCGGCATTTTGCCATAGCTCTTCTTCGGCTATCACTTTTAGCGATGCCAATGCTGCGGCACAGCTTACGGGGTGTCCCCCAAAGGTGGTGATATGTCCCAATATAGGGTTGTAGGTGAGGCTGTTCATTATCTCTTTCGAGCTTACAAAAGCACCTATGGGCATGCCTCCGCCCATGGCTTTGGCTATTATAAGTATGTCGGGAGTAACGGTTTTGTTTAGGTAAAACATCGAGCCTGTGCGTCCAAAGCCTGTTTGCACCTCGTCGAATATCAGCAATGTGCCGGTGTCGGTGCAGCGTTGGCGTAGCTTTTCCATATAGCCTTCGGCGGGTACAATAAGTCCGTTTTCGGACTGCAAGGGGTCGAGGATAACGCAGGCCGTTTGGGTGGTGATGTGTTCGAGGTCGTCGAAGTTGTTGAACCGTATGGCACGGGTGCCGGGCAGTAGGGGACGGAAGGCGTACCTAAACTCTTCGTTGCCCATAATGCTTATGGCACCATGGGTGCTGCCATGGTAGGCGTTGGTGGTGTGGATTATTTCGCCTCGTCCCGTGTAGCGTTTGGCAAGTTTTAGTGCTCCTTCAACGGCTTCGCTACCGCTGTTTACGTAATATATGTTGTTCAGTGTCGGCGGCAATAGCTTTGTAAGCATCTCGGCATATTGCACTTGCGGACTTTGTATGTATTCGCCATACACCATCAGGTGCATATATTTCGAGGCTTGCTCTTGAACGGCTGCCACCACTTTGGGGTGGCAATGTCCCACGTTGCTTACCGCCACTCCCGATATAAGGTCGATATAGCGTTTGCCATCGGGCGAATACATATAGCATCCTTGGGCATTGGCTATCTCTATACCTATGGGCGACGAGGTGGTTTGTGCCACTTTTTGATAAAATATTTCGCGTTCTATCGACATCTATATTTCGTGTTTTTTTTATCCTTATATAGTAGCTATCACATCGTTATGAGGTGTTGTGCTGCTATATCTTTTTGTGTTGTATCTATTGATTTTGCATTGCAAATGTACGAATATTTTTCGACATGGGCAACTTGACTTTACTTTTTATAAGTTGTCTAAGATATTTATGATAATAATAAAATTATTATATATTAACGGTGTTCTATTTAACTCGAAAAATCGAATATTTATTCACTTGTAATTTATTTTGCAAAAATATCGCGCTCTCGCGAGGTTATTGCGGTAAGGTGTTGATTGTCAGATGTGGTGTTTTCTGTGCAAAAATCGTTTGGGTGTGCTTTTATTTATGATATACCACAAAAATGAAGCACACCCGGGTTTGAATAGCTCGATGGTAGGGTGTCAAAAATTTTATCGGGAGGTTTTTTCAACAACCTCGCCTGGAAATTTCCACTGCATCGTGAGGAAAAATCCACTGCATCGCGAGGGAATTTCGACAGGCATTTAACATTTTCAATTTTCTTTTAACATTTAAGGCAACTTCGACGAAGTCAACATCCGCAAATCACCTGCAAAGCAATTTTTAGAAATTGCCTTGGGAGCCATTCCAAAGCCTATTGAAAAATATTTCCTCAAAAACCTCGCATTATTCCAAAAATATGCGTATCTTTGCACTTCCAAATAAATGTAAAATAACTTCTAACGAAATATAGATTAATATCATAATGGGAAAAATAAAAAAACTGTTTATAACTATCATATTGTTGCTGAGTGCAGCGTTGGTGTCGAACGCACAGGAATTGGGAGTGGTAAGTTTTGAAAAGTTGCCAAACGATATGGCGGCACGTGTGAATAATGTGCGCGACATGAATGGCGACCTATGTGCTTTGCTTAAGATAGAAACTTCGGCTACGGGCTTTCATTTTCAAGGATTTGTGGAGAAAACCGAGCAGCAGGTGGGCGAAATATATGTGTATGTGACGCCCGGAATAAGATTTTTGACCATCAAACATCAGCAGCTTGGGGTGCTGCGAAACTACGAATTTCCGCAAGCCATAGAAAGCGGCTGTGTGTATGCCATGAAACTTGTGCATGGCAAGGTGGAGACAAAGGTAACGCCGGGAATTACGCACAACTATTTGATTATACGCACCAAGGTGCCTACCTCCAAGATATACATAAACGGAGAATATGTGGGCAAAGGCGAGTGTAACAAGTATTTGCCCATAGCACAAGAGCATACCTACAAGGTGGAAGCTCCGCTATACCATACCGCCACAGGAACGGTGCGATTGAAAGCCGATGCCAAAACCGACCTAAATGTAGACCTGAAGCCTGCATACGGATACTTGCAGATAAGCACAACGCCCGAGCAGGGTGCCACCATCGAGATAAACGGACAGGAATATTCCTCGCTAACGCCTTTTACCACAACGCCTATGGCAAGCGGAAAATATACCATACAGGCCTTTAGGCAGATGTACAAAACGGCAACGGTGGAGGCTGTGGTGGAAGACGGGAAAACCACAAAGGTGGATATTCCATTGCTGCCAAACTATGGCGAGCTGTCGATAAAAACAGCCCACAACGACGACGAGATATATGTGGACAACACCTTGGTGGGCAAAGGCAGCTACAGCAAACGAATGGACGCAGGGGTGCATAGGATAGAGGTTAAGAAGGACAAGCACCAAACCTACACCACCACAGTGGACCTAAGCGCAGGACAAACCATTGCCAAAAACATAGAAGCGTTGAAACCCATAGTGGGTTCGTTGAATATAAACTCTACGCCTATGGATGCCAACATAACCATAGATGGCAAAAACTACGGAACCACACCCAATGTGATACCCGATATGCTGATAGGCAGGCACGACATAGTTCTTTCGAAGCAAGGATATTCCGATTTGCACCAAACGGTGAATGTGGAAGAAGGCAAAATGGTAGAATATACTTTTGAGCTGCAGATGGGAAACATGGTAAGCATAGCCACCGATGCCGAAGGCGATGCACTATATGTTGACGGACAATACATAGGCACCTCGCCAATGGAGACGCGTTTGTCCTTTGGCAGTCACACTGTGGAAGCCGAACGAGGTGGCAAAAGAGTGAGCCGCAATATAGATGTGGCGGCAGGTGCTAAGCAGAGTGTTAGCTTGGCGTTTGAACAGAAAATAAATGGTCATGAATTTGTAGATTTAGGCTTAAGCGTAAAGTGGGCTACTTGCAATGTTGGAGCAAGCCAACCGCACGGCTACGGCAACTACTACGCCTGGGGTGAAACCAAAACAAAGAGAAAGTATACCGAAAAGAATAGCCGTACCTATGGAAAAAACATGAGTGATATAAGTGGCAATAGCAATTACGATGTTGCCCGTGCCAATTGGGGTGGCAGTTGGCGTATGCCTACCAAAAGAGAGATGAAAGAACTCGTAAACAAATGCACTTGGACATGGACCAGCCAAAGCGGAGTAACCGGCCATAAGGTAACGGGACCTAATGGCAACAGTATCTTTCTTCCTGCTGCGGGCTACTGCGACGGGTCGTCGCGAGACGACGTTGGTGAGTACGGTTTCTATTGGAGTTCTACGCCCTACGAGGGCGGTACTGGCAGCGCCTACTACCTCTACTTGCTCAGTGGCAGCCGCCTTGTGAATTGGAGCATTCGCTACTACGGGTTTACGGTTCGCCCGGTTTCAGAATAAAGCGAAGCGCATTAGATTTATTTGAAAATCATATATATCTTATCAACGTTATCCCATATATATTATTGGCGTAACATATATGGGATAATGTTGTTTTTTGGTATGTGTTGGAGACGCGCCGCGGCGCGTCTGTACGGTCGGGGGAATATTGTTTGTGGGTAAAAATATTTGTGGTGTTGGTTTTTGGGTATATAATATTATGTAGCCGTAGAGATGCGCTCTGTACGATCGGGGGAATATTGTTTGTGGGTAAAAATATTCGTGGTGATGGTTTCGGCGGAATAATATTATGCGGCCGTAGAGACGCGCCGTGGCGCGTCTCTTGTGGCACGTCTCTTGTGGTACGTCTCTTGTGGTACGTCTCCTGTGGCACGTCTCTTACGATGCACTGTTTCCCTTTAGGGGTTGGGGGCTTGTAGCTCAAAAAAATAACAAAAAAACTTTTTGCCGAATGAAAAAAAAAGTGTAACTTTGCATTCGGATTGTCGGCGCAATATAGGCAGAAAAAGTGTTGCTGTTGCGAAGATATAATATTGTTAACAAAGAATATATATATAATATGATGCAGAAAAGTAAAGTAGGTATCGACTTCGAAAAAGTGGAATATGCACGTGGTATAGCACGTAATATTGCCAACGAGGTGCAAGATTTTGTTGGAAACTACACTACAGTGGCTGTAGAGCGTACATTGTGTAGATTGTTGGGAATCGACGGCGTAGATGGCAACAATGTGCCATTGCCAAACGTGGTGGTTGAAGACCTTAAGAATAAAGGCGTATTAAATCAAGGCGTGATGTTTTATATAGGCAACGCCATGGCCGAAACCAAGATGTCGGCACAAGAAATAGCCGAAAAAATATCGGAAGGCACTGTCGACATAACCAAGTTGCCTATTCATAGCGAAAGCGAAATAAAACAAGCTTTGCAACCTACCATAGATAGCACTATCGAGCGTGTACGTAACAATCGTTTGAGACGCGAAAAATATATCGACACCATAGGCGAAGGTTCCAAACCTTACCTATATATTATAGTAGCCACTGGCAATATATACGAAGACGTGTTGCAAGCACAAGCCGGTGCACGCCAAGGTGCCGATATCATAGCCGTGATACGCACCACAGGTCAAAGTCTTTTGGACTATGTTCCCTACGGAGCCACCACCGAAGGCTTTGGCGGTACTTTTGCCACTCAGGAAAACTTCCGCATTATGCGTAAAGCATTGGACGAAGTGGGCGAAGAAGTAGGTCGCTACATACGTTTGTGCAACTACTGTTCGGGATTGTGTATGCCCGAAATAGCAGCTATGGGTGCTTTGGAAGGTTTGGACGTGATGCTCAACGACGCTTTGTATGGTATCCTATTCCGCGATATTAATATGCAACGCACTTTGATAGATCAATATTTTTCGCGTATAATAAACGGATTTGCAGGCGTTATTATCAATACCGGCGAAGACAACTACCTGACCACTGCCGACGCTTACGACGAAGCTCACACTGTGTTGGCATCAGACCTTATCAACGAACAGCTTGCCTTGTTGGCAGGTTTGCCCGAAGAGCAAATGGGATTGGGGCATGCTTTTGAAATGAACCCCGATTTGGAAAATGGTTTCTTGTACGAATTGGCACAAGCTCAAATGATAAGAGAAATATTCCCCAAAGCTCCGCTAAAATATATGCCTCCTACAAAATATATGACAGGTAACATATTTAAAGGCAATGTGCAAGATGCGTTGTTTAATATGATTGGTATTTGGACAAACCAAGGTTTGCAACTTTTGGGCATGCCCACCGAGGCTATCCACACCCCGTTTATGAGCGACCGCTACCTTTCTATCGAAAACGCCAAATATATATTCGGCAATATGAAAAACATTGGCGACGAGGTGGAATTTAAAGATGGTGGTATAGTGAAAACACGAGCCAAAGAGGTGCTTAATAATGCTACCGAATTGCTTGAAAATATGGAAAAAGAGGGCTTGTTCACCGCTTTGGAAAAAGGTATTTTCGGAGGTGTGAAACGTCCTAAAAACGGAGGTAAAGGTTTGGACGGCGTTACCGAAAAGGGTCCTAACTACTTCAACCCGTTTATAGAACTAATGAAAGGAAAAAAATAATTTTTTTTCATATTTTTACTCTCCTTTCGCCGCCCTGTTTGAAGTTCATTATCTTTGGGCGGCGTTTTTTTTGTGCTTCGTAGAATACTTTTTTTGGGGTTGAAACGTTATTATGGCAAATAATTTTTTGTTACACGACATACATATAATATGAGAAAGATATTGATGATATTGGCAACCGCCTTTCTGATGATGAGTGGAGGCGAGGCGAATGCTCAAAAAATAAAGGCTTTTGTGGCCTTGGGTGGCAATCTGAGTCAGATAGACGGCGATGAGGTGTATGGCTTTAAAAAGCTTGGTTTTACAGGCAGTGTAGGCACCATGATACCATTAACCGAAAGTCAAAAGTGGGCCATAAGCGTGGAAGCTAAGTTTTCGCAATACGGAGCCTATCAAAAAGATTATCCCTACTCGTATAATGCCACATTGCCCTACATCGAAATACCACTGATGGCACACTTTGTGGACGACAAAGGAGGATGGACATTCGGGCTGGGAGCGGTGTATGGTCGACTGATGAATTATACCGAAAAAGCAGCATGGGATAATACGGGAGTAACTACAGTGATAACTGATTTTCAGAAAAAGCCATACGAAAAAAACGATTTCTCGTTTGTGGCAGATATTCGATTTAAGATATGGAAAAATTTAAAGTTCAACTTCCGTTATCAGCACTCGTTGGTGCCCACAAAAAAAGACTGGATGTTTATCAACAATGCCCAAACATGGACACGCGACACCTATAACAGTTCGCTGTCGGCACGCTTGATATGGGTGTTTGGCGACGACGACACTCCTAAAAAGAAAACTAAAAAAAGACGATAAATGAAACGTATAGCTATATTTCCCGGCTCGTTTGACCCTATCACTTTGGGGCATCAATCCATTGTGATGAGGGCATTGCCATTGTTTGATAAAATTATTATCGCCGTGGGCGACAATACCGAAAAACACTGCAAATACACCTTGCAGCAACGTATGCAATGGATAGCTAAAACTTTTGAAAATGTGCCTAACATAGAGGTGGATAGCTATAATGAACTGACGGTGGATTATTGTAAAAGGAAAAAGGCTAAGTATATAATACGTGGATTGCGGAATGCCATAGATTTTCAGTACGAACAAAATATAGCACAAATAAATAGTGAGTTGGATTCGGAGGTGGAAACGGTGTTTTTGCTCACCGAGTTAAGGTATAGCACCATCAATTCGTCGATGGTGAGAGAGATATTGAAGTTCGGCGGCGATGTAAAAAAATATCTTCCCGAAAACATACGCGAGTTTTTCTAAATGATTGATAATTTATGAATTTAGAACTTTTGTTGATATTGTCGGGTTTGGTGGTGGGCTTTGTCAATACCCTATCGGCAGGGGGTACTGCAATATCAATATCGCTCTATCTTACATTGGGCTTGCCTGTTGATGTGGTTAATGCCACCAATCGTGTTGGGGTATTGATACAATCCATAGCCTCATCTGCGACATATCATTCCAAGAAAGTATTGGATTATAAAAAAGCACTACTGTTGGCTATACCTACCACATTGGGAGCTTTTTGCGGTAGTTCGGTGGCAGTGCAAGCCACTGAAGTGGTGATACGATACACCATGCTGGCTGTACTCTTGATGATGATAGTATTTTTGTTTAAAAATCCAAAAAAGTTAGAGGTGGATGCCGATGTGGATTCCAAACTAACCATAAAAGAATTTGTAGTATACTTTCTAATAGGCATATATGGGGGCTTTATACAGGTTGGTACAGGGTTCTTTTTGATAATGGCAGGAGTAGGAGTAGTGGGGTGGAGTTTGGTGAAAACCAATGCCGCCAAAGTAATGATAATGCTGATATACACTATGGTGTCGGTGTTGGTGTTTTCGCAAAAAGGAGGACTCATACGCTGGGATATAGGCTTGCTACATGGAATAGGATGTGCGGTGGGCTCAATAGTGGGAACACTTATAGGCATAAAAAAAGGTTCGAAGTTTGTAAAATGGGTATCGGTGGGGGTAATAATTTTTACGATACTTATATTGTTTGACGTGGTTGATTTAAAGAGCGTTATGTCTCAACTGCTGTAGAAAGAGAAAAATAAGTGAAATAAAATTTCGTTACTTGGAAAAATAATTGTATATTTGCCGATTGTAAGTAGAATAAGTAAAACATTATAAATAATAGAACATGAGAAAGTTAATGTTAGTAATGGCTATGATTATAGCCGGTCAAACAATGGTGTTGGCACAAAAAAGTGTTATGGTAAACGAAAAAGACGTACCTCAACGTTATGTAAAAGATTTGTCGAAACGCTATCCCGAAGTAAAAAATGTGGTATGGATGAAGGTTGATTCGCTGATATATGATGCCAATTTTGTAAATAATAACAACGAAGTCTCGATACGTTTCTCTAACAAAGGCGTAGAAACTTCCTGGAATGTGAATTTGGAATACATCCCGGCTTCAATAAAAACGTATGTATCTGAAAAATATCCTAAATATAAAATACGTAAATTGGCTATAATTGATATTAGAAATAAAAAGACTTATAGTGCAACTATATCCAAAAAATTCTTGTTTTGGACAAAAGATACTAAAGTGCTGAACTTTGAAATAGATGGAAAATTCATAGATGAATCAACTAAATAAGCACGAGTTTCCTTCTATGGTAAATAAATTGATTAAATTGTAGTATTTTTTAGATTAGAGATGTGCTTAGCGTGTCTCTAATTTTTTTTGAAAATGATTTTAAAAAAACTTGTGTATATCGGAAATAGTTTGTATCTTTGCACGGAATTATAAAATACGAAATATAATGAAAGTAGTTATATTAGCAGGGGGCTATGGTACCCGAATAAGCGAAGAAAGTCATCTGAAACCCAAGCCAATGCTTGGTATAGGTGAGATGCCTATATTATGGCATATAATGAAAATATATAGTTCATACGGATACAATGATTTTGTGATATGTGCAGGGTATAAGCAATATATAATAAAAGAATGGTTTGCCGACTATTATCTTCACAATTCCGATATAACCTTTGATTTTACGCAAGGCAATCAACTGCAAATACATAATACCCAAGAGGTAGAACCATGGAAAGTAACCGTGGTGGATACAGGGTTAAACACTATGACCGGTGGTCGTGTAAAACGCATACAAAAATACATAGGTAATGAACCTTTTATGCTGACTTATGGCGACGGAGTGAGTGATATAAATATAGCCGAATTGGTTAAATTCCATCAAAGTCATGGCAAAGTAGCTACTATAACAACAGTGAATGTAGGTCAACGGTTTGGTGTGATAGATATGGCTGAAGATGGAACTACAATCAACTCGTTTCGTGAAAAAAATGATACCGACGGCAGTGTGATAAATGGAGGTTTTATGGTTTTTAATCCTCAGATATTCGATTATATAGAAGGAGATGACACTGTGTTGGAAAAAACACCATTGGAAACAGTGGCAAATTTAGGACAACTTAAAGGCTATAAACACAATGGTTTTTGGCATTGCATGGATACAAAAAGAGACAAAGATAATCTGGAACGTATGTGGGAGAGTGGAGCAGCTCCTTGGAAAATATGGTAATAGATTTGTAACTACAACAGCAAAGGAATTATGAGAGAGGTGTTTAAAAACAAGAAGGTTTTTCTTACAGGGCATACCGGCTTCAAAGGTACATGGCTTACTATGGTATTGAACAAGATGGGTGCCCAAGTGATGGGCTATTCGTTAAAGCCTAACACTATGCCGGCAATGTACGATGTGGTAGAGGCAGAAAAGTATTGCCAATCGGTGATAGGCGATATACGAGATAAAGCATTGTTGGAGAAAAGTATATTGGAGTTTAAACCCGATTTTATATTCCATTTGGCAGCACAGCCTATAGTGAGAACGTCGTATAATATACCTGTCGACACCTTTGAGATAAATACCATGGGTACTATAAATCTGTTGGATGTGTTGAGACGATTAGATAAACCCTGTGTGGCTGTTATGATTACTACCGATAAAGTATATCGAAACAACGAAACAGGGCAAGCCTACAACGAACAAGACCCTTTTGGAGGATACGACCCTTATAGTGCCAGTAAAGCAGCTGCCGAAATAGTTATAGATAGCTATCGAAATAGTTTTTTTAATCCAAAAGATTACGATAAACATCATAAATCCATAGCGTCGACACGGGCAGGTAATGTGATAGGTGGTGGCGATTGGGCTGCAGATCGTTTAGTGCCCGATATAGTGAGAGCCTTGTCGGTGGAAAAACCGGTTAATATACGTAATCCTAAGGCTGTACGTCCGTGGCAACATGTGCTTGAGCCTTTGATAGGGTATCTTACTTTGGCTGCAAAGATATATCAAAATCCAACATCGTTTAACGAGGGTTTTAATTTTGGACCTAATCCAGCCGATGTTACTACAGTAGGAGAAATGGCTAAGATGGGAGTGGATATTTGGGGTAAGGGACGTTTGGAATTTCCTGAGCAGGTAAACCAGCCGCACGAAGCGGGATTATTGTCGCTTGATATAACAAAAGCTCAAACCGTGTTGGGATGGAAACCTAAAATGAATGCACGAAAAGCATTGGATATGACCTTGCGATGGTACAAAGCATACTATCAAGGCGATGATATGAAGATATTTACGAACAATCAGATAGAAGAGTATTTGAATAATTAATAAAGACATAGGTATGACAAAACGCGAAGAAATATTAAACCTTGTAAAGGAATACTATAAAGAAACTTTTGGGACAGTCAAGGAGTATCAAGAAGGCGATAGAATAGGCTATGGTGGTCGCAAATTCGACGAACGAGAGATGGTAAACCTTGTGGATTCGGCTCTTGATTTTTGGCTTACTACAGGACGATATGCTGATAAATTTGAATGCGATTTTGCTCAATATATGGGTGTTAAATATTGCTTGCTTACCAATAGCGGTTCGTCGGCTAATTTGCTCGCTTTTATGGCTCTTACTTCGCCTATGCTCAAAGAACGTGCCATACGTCGTGGCGACGAGGTGATAACTGTGGCAGCCGGATTTCCTACCACAATATCTCCAATGATACAATATGGTGCAGTGCCTGTGTTTGTAGATGTGGAAATACCTCAATATAACATTGATTGCAAAATGTTGGAACAGGCTCTTTCAAACAAAACAAAAGCCGTGATGATAGCACATACATTGGGCAATCCGTTTAATTTAAAAGAAGTACGTGACTTTTGTAACAAGCATAACCTTTGGCTTGTAGAAGATAATTGCGATGCTTTGGGTAGTCAATATTTTATTGATGGTGAATGGAAACAAACCGGAACAATAGGCGATATAGGAACATCGAGTTTTTATCCACCTCATCATATTACTATGGGTGAAGGTGGTGCTGTTTATACCAACAATCCTTTGCTAAAACGAATAGTGGCTAGTTTTAGGGATTGGGGAAGAGACTGCTATTGTGCTTCGGGTAAGGACGATACATGCAAACATCGTTTTACTATGCAGTTTGGCGATTTACCGCTGGGCTACGACCATAAATATGTGTATTCGCATTTTGGCTACAACCTAAAAGTTACAGATATGCAAGCTGCCATAGGATGTGCTCAGTTAGAAAAATTACCTGAATTTACAGAAATTCGTCGATATAATTGGCAATATATAAAAGATGGGTTAGCCGATTTGGATAATTATTTTGTATTACCTCAACCGGCTGAAAATTCTCGTCCTTCGTGGTTCGGATTTTTGATTACTTTACAACCAAATGCTCCATTTAAACGTGTAGATTTGATAAAGTATATCGAAAGTAAAAATATACAAACACGTTTATTGTTTTCGGGTAATATATTGAAACATCCTTGTTTCGACGAAATGAGGAGAACTGGTGAGGGCTATCGTGTGGTAGGAGATTTAATTAATACCAATCGTATAATGAATGATAGTTTTTGGATAGGGGTATATCCCGGTATGACCAAAGCTAAACTCGATGCTATGATAAAAACCATACGTGATTTTGTGAATGATATAAAATAAAACTATAATAAGGGGAACGGTAGGTATGAAATCGGTTGTGATAACAGGTGCTACAGGTATGATAGGCTATTCGTTGGTGGAATATCTTTTGCAAAATAATGTAAAGGTAACTGCCATATTGCGACCCAATTCATTAAAACGAGACATTATGCCACACCATCCATTGCTTACAGTGCATGAATGTTCTTTAAGTAGATTGTATACCTTCAAAGTTGCCTCAGATTTTAGTGCCGATGTGTTTTTTCATTTAGGTTGGGAAGGTACAAATGCCCAAAGTCGTAACGATTTGTTTTTGCAAACCGATAATATAAAATATACATTATATGCCGTTGATTTGGCTCGTAAAATGCGTTGTAAAACATTTGTATATGCAGGTTCTCAAGCTCAATATGGTAGGGTTGAGGGGGTGCTAACAAATTCTACACCATCTAATCCCGAAACGGCGTATGGTATGGCTAAATTATGTGCCGAAAGTATGAGTCGAAATCGTTGTAAAGAACTAGGAATTAAACATTCGTCGGTGAGGATACTTAGTGTATATGGTCCATACGATGGCGAAAATACTATGATAGCTTCTACAATACGAAAACTATTTAGTAACGAACCAACAATGTTTACTGCTTGTGAGCAGGAGTGGGATTATCTTTATGTAAAAGATGCAGCCAGAGCCTTCTATCTTGTAGCTGAAAAGGCTGCGGATGGCTCCGTGTATCGTTTGGGTAGTGGCAATTGTAGAAAGTTGAGTTATTATATAGAAACCATAAGAGATATAATAAATCCTGCAGCTAAATTAGGGATAGGTAAGTTGCCTTATTCCGATAGTCAAGTTATGATGTTGGTGGCTGACATCTCGGATTTGAAAAATGATGTAGGATTTGAACCTGAATATTCGTTCCAAGATGGTATATGGGAAACCATTGATTGGTGTCGAAAACAGATGGATTTATAAGATAGATATAAATGAAAAAACTTGTAAGTGTAGTAACTCCTTGTTATAACGAAGAAGAAAACGTGGAAAAACTTATCGACTTGGTAAGGAGTGAGTTCGATAAAATGCCACAATATGAATACGAACATATATTGATAGATAATTGTTCTACAGATAGCACCGTGGAAGTGTTGAAGCGTTGTGCAGCAAAAGATAAACATGTAAAGATAATATTAAATGCTCGCAATTTCGGGCACATACGTTCGCCTTATTATGGTATGCTTCAAGCGTATGGCGACTGCGTAGTTTCGATGGTGTCTGACCTTCAAGACCCTCCCGAATTATTGCCTGATATGCTTAAGAAATGGGAAGAGGGATATAAGATTGTAACCTGTGTGAAGAATAAAAGCAAAGAAAATCCGCTGATGTTTATGTGCCGTAAATTGTTTTACAATACATTGGCTAAATTTTCTGAAACAGAACAGATTAAAAACTTTACAGGTTTCGGACTATACGACAAAAAGTTTATTGATGTGTTACGTAACGAAATAAACGACCCATATCCTTATTTCAGAGGTATAATAGCCGAATTGGGTTTCGACCGATACGAGCTTGAATATGTGCAACCTAAACGTGAAAAAGGTAAAACCAAAAACAACTTTTATACGCTTTATGATATTGCAATGCTTGGCTTTGTCAATCACAGTAAGTTGCCTTTGCGTTTAGCAAGTTTTATAGGTTTTGGAGTGGCAATACTCAGTTTGATAGTGGCTATTATTTATTTCGTTTACAAACTTGTATATTGGGATAGCTTTATCGTAGGCACTGCTCCATTGGTTATAGGACTGTTTTTCTTTAGCTCTGTGCAGCTTTTCTTTATAGGTATAATAGGCGAATATATAGGGGCTATACATACTCAAGTAAGGAAACGTCCGCTTGTGATAGAAAAGGAACGTATTAATTTTGATAATGATAAACCTCAAGTAGATGATTAAATTATTGAAGCGATATATAACACCCGAATTTGTTCGTTTTGTATTGGTAGCCATACTCAATACACTGTTTGGTTATGGGGTGTATTCTTTATTGCTTTTTGTGGGTTTGCATTATTCGGTGGCTATATTGTGTAGCACTGTGCTTGGGGTTCTTTTTAATTTCAAAACTTATGGCATTTTAGTATTTAAAAACAGCAGCAACAAACTTATATTTAGGTTTGTATTGGTTTATTGTGTTGTTTATTTATGTAATACCGGTGGTATAGCATTGTTAAAGAGTTTGGGAATAAGCGAGTATATTGCCGGAGCTTTGATGCTTGTTCCTGTAGGACTATTAGGATTTGTATTGAATAAAATATTTGTGTATTCAAAAAAATAATATAGAGATGAGTAAAAAACATACCAAAAAGGTTGAAATCGCCGAAGTAAAGGCAAGTAATAACGATGGTTACGAAAAAGATTTAAACACAAAAATACCTTCGCAATGTGATAAAATATGGCGTTGGATATTTATGGCATTAGCAGCATTAGGATTGATAATTATGGTGATAATGAGTACCGATGCAGGTATGAGTGGCGACGAACATTTCCATACCGAACAAGCTGCTAATGTATATAACTATTATGCTACATTGGGGCAGGATAGCACTGCCGCAGTGGTAACTCCCGATTACAATCTGCCGTATTATGGGCAAAGTGTCGATAACCTCGCTTACTTTATAACCAAAACCTTTGGTATCGAAGATGAATATGGTACACGTCATATTGTTAATAGTATATTTGGATGGTTGGCAATGCTGTTTGTTGGTCTTATAGCCTATCGTTTGGCGGGTTGGCGTGCGGCAGTTATCACATTTGTTCTTATCTTCCTTTCACCACGATTTATGGGGCATAGTTTCAATAACTTGAAAGACTTGCCGTTGGCTACAGGTATGGCTTTCGGGGTGTATTGTTTGGTAAGGTTTTTACAAGAGTTTCCTAAGATAAAGATAAAAACGGCTCTGTTGTTTGCTCTCTCTATTGGTTTCGCAATAAGCGTTCGTTTTGCAGGATTGTTGATAGTGGCTTATTTTGGAATGTTTGGAGCCATATATTGGTTTATTCGCAATAGAAAACAAGGTCTCTTTAAGACTCAAGGAATGAAGGAATTGAAACTTATGTTGGGATGGGGAATAGCCATATCGATTGTGGGTATTATTATATCCATAATTTTGTGGCCGTTCTTATTAAAATCGCCTATAAATAACTTTATCGATACAATGGAAAATATGACCAAGTTTGCTATCGCAATACGTCAAGTGTTTGAAGGCGAGATGCAATGGAGCGATGTTTTGCCTTGGTACTACACTCCCAAATTTATACTTATGACCATTCCTTTGGCTGTAATAGTGGGGTTGCTGTTTCATATCATACTTATGTGGCGTGATAAAAACAAAATATTTTGGAGTGCATTGGTTTTATTTACATTCGTATTCCCAATATTTTGGATAATATACCAAAAGTCAAACGTATATGGCGGTTGGCGACATGCTATGTTTACCTATCCTACAATGGTGGTGTTTGCAGGCTTGGGATTCAATTATATAATAGAATTGGTGGCTAACAAAAAAGCCAAGATTGCTTTGGTGGCTCTTCCTTTTGTGATGATGATAATGCCTTTGATACATATTGTTGGCAATCATCCTTATCAATATGTTTATTTTAATGAATTGGCAGGAGGTGTAAAAAATGCTTGGGGCAATTACGAACTTGACTATTACTATCATTCCACACGCCAAGCCTCGGAGTGGATAAAGGATAATGCCGAAAAAAGCGGCTTGGAAACCGACGGTAAGATACGTGTGGCTACTTGGCATGTACCAAGTGTAAAGAACTATTTTAGAAACGATACCAATGATTTTAAAGTAGTGTTTGCTCGTTGGTATCAAAAAGGTGATGTGGATTGGGATTATGCAATATTCACTCTTACAGGTATTTCTCCCGAATATATGAAAAGCGAGGCTTTCCCTCCTAAAAACACTGTATATACCGTTGATGTAGATGGAAAACCTATTTGTTTGGTGCTTAAGCGTACAACTAAAGACGATTATATAGCATCTCTTTTTAAGAAGGAAGGAAATGCCGATAGTGCTTTGATTTATTACAATAAAGCATTGATTGACAATCCAAACAACGAGACTGCACTCCTCAATATGAGCGAAATATATCTTCAAAAAATGCGTCCCGATAGTGCTATGATGTATTTGAACAGGTTCTTGACTTTCGACCCTAACGATGATAATGGTAATTATTTTCTAGCCTACAGCTATTTGATGCAAAACAATCCGCAAAAAGCTGTGGAAATATGCGAAAATATTTTACAACATAATTACAAGTATGCGGGTGCATATAGTATTTTGAAAGATATATATTTACGTCAAAATAATCTTTTTGGAGCCGAACAAGTAATGCTGCGTATGATAGATGCCGACCAAATAGATGATTACTTTGTGCCACAATGGGTTGCAATAAATAAAGCTCAAGGATTGGACGAAAGAGCTGCTTACATCAAATTATATAAGGCTTTGGTTGCAAGCTACGAAAAGAGAGGTAAACAAAAGGAAGCAAAAATATATAAAGAATATTTGGAACAACTGTGAGACAACGAGACTAAGGACAAAAGTTAAAGGACAAAAGACTTTAGTCATTAGACCTTAGACTTAAAAAAAACTATTACTGTCCGCTAAAACTTATGACCAAAGTTAAAAAATAAAGGGCTGACTTCGATTTTGAAGTTCAGCCCTTTTTAATTATATTAGAGTTGTCACACTAAAATATAATTATGAGCAAAAGTACACATTTTTTCGGA
>JAFWZP010000005.1 GCA_017522255.1 Bacteroidales bacterium
ACCGCTTTTCGCGTTTTTTGCAAATTTCGCTAAAGTTTTCGCGATAAGAATAAAATGTATTTTATCGCTAAAATATTCCGAAAAGTACGAAATACGCTAAAATTTGCACGTTCCGTGCGTTGCCATACTTGGCAACATTTTCGCATTTTTTCGCCATTTCCGTTATTATTTTCGCGACAAGAATAAAAAAGCTCACTGCCCATTGCCCACAGCCTTTAGTCGTTTGTCTCAAGACGTTTGTTCTGCGAAGCCTATCTTCTCCTAATATTTAATCTTATGACTTCAGGGTGCTGAGAGGCGAAATCTTTGGCATCGTTTACCACGCATGCCAGATAGCCACCACCTCCTGCACCGGGCATCTTGTATGCCATCACCATTGAACCATATTTGTCTATGTAGCTTTGCACCGTACCTTGAATCATAGCAGGAAACATCGACACCTGTGCCTTAAAACTATCTTGATAAGCCTTAGCAAAACGTTCCAAGTCCATCACCCGTATAGCCTCCCAACAGCAATCGGCAGCCGATGCCAACCGCTCTACCTTGTCTTTGGTGATATCTTTGCCCTCTACCACCGAACAGCCCGGTCGGCGTGGTTCCATGGGAATAAGCACCAAATGTTGCTCCAGCCACAACAATATTGTCTCATCATCTATGGTTTCTATCGTCTCCGGCCAATACTTACCATTATAATAATGTCTGCACAACCCCGGCACACATATCCCTATCGCATCTTGTGCACCGCTTATTATGCCATCGTTACGTTCGGGATTATTCTCGTAGCAAAACACCAAGCGTGCCAATGTCTCAGGGTCTATATCAGGCAACTGTGTAGGCCATATGCTCATTATCAGGTTGCGAGTAGAGGTGCTAAGTCCGCAACGGTCTCTAATCTCAAAAGTCGGTTCCAGCGATATAGTTATCGCCCATCCCGGCGAGTGCTCGCTCACGTAGGGCTGGTCTATCCATGTGCCTGCTATATCCAGCCGTGTAGGTATGCTACACATACTCTTCTTCAGATCGGTGCTGCTGCGTGCCGTCAACCCTTGGTGGGGAGTGCGTTCCAGTACTATGTATTCAATACCACGCTCTTGGCACACCTTACGTTTCAACTCGCTGTCGCCATCGCTGTTCACCACCAGAATATCCGGTTTCACTATATCCAATGTGGGAACGAAATCCAAAATACCACTGCCACTATTTATATAAGCCTCTTTTACATAGCGTATGCTCTTAACCATAAACAGGCGTTCCGTCTCGTTATACATAGTGTGATGATGCTTATAGTCCAATATAGTACTGTCGCTGCCTATACCAACATAAAGCTCACCATACTCGGCCGCTTGTTTGAAAAACTCCACATGTCCCGAATGCAACAAATCATAGCATCCGCTTACAAATACTTTCTTCATTGTTTTTTTTCTTTAAAACTAGGGTCAACGGTCTTCCTTTTTTTGTCGAAAGTCTAAAGTCAAAGGACGAAAGGATTTTTTATTAGTTTAAAGATTAAGGTTTAAGGCGGTCGGTTGAGCTAGTCGAAACCGCTTTTCGCGTTTTTTCGCCATTTTCGATTCTGTTTTCGCGATAAGAATAAAAAGCTCACTGCTCATGGCTCATGGCTCGTCGAAAGCCTAAAGTCAAAGGACGAAAGGATTTTTTATTAGTTTAATGTCCAACTCCTTTAGTCGTTTGTCTCAAGTCGTTTGTCCGTTGTCCGTTGTCGCGTAGCCCTACTTCACTATTCCTTTTTCCAAATATTCGGCAAGGTTCATACGCACTTTGGCAGCAGCTCCTTCCGAGGCTACCTTGGCCATATCGTGGTCTACCATTATCTTTACTAATTCTTCCAAACTTGTCTTGTCGGGATTCCAGCCCAACTTGGCTTTGGCCTTGGTTGGGTCGCCCCATAGGTTTACCACATCGGTGGGACGATAAAAGTCAGCAGATACTGCCACCAATGTCTTACCAATCAGGTGTTCGGGACCTGCCACACATATACCTTTTTCGTCCATATCCTCGCCCTCAAACTTCAATTCTATGCCGGCATGCTTAAAAGCCAAGTAGGTAAACTCACGCACCGAATGCTGAACGCCGGTGGCTATAACGAAGTCTTCGGGTACATCGTTTTGCAGTATCAGCCACATACATTCCACATAGTCTTTGGCATAGCCCCAGTCTCTTAGCGACGATAGGTTGCCCAAATACAAGCAGTCTTGCAAACCCTGTGCTATACGTGCTGCAGCAAGGGTGATTTTGCGTGTAACGAAGGTCTCGCCTCTGCGTTCCGACTCGTGGTTGAACAATATACCCGAACAGCAGAACATATTATATGCTTCGCGGTATTCCTTTACTATCCAATAGCCATATAGTTTAGCCACGGCGTATGGCGAATAAGGGTGGAACGGAGTATTCTCGTTTTGTGGCACCTCTTCCACTTTTCCATATAGCTCGGAAGTGGAAGCCTGATATATGCGGCATGTTTTTTCTAATCCGCAAGCACGCACTGCTTCCAACACTCTAAGCACTCCCGTGGCATCGATATCGGCAGTAAACTCAGGCGAGTCGAAGCTGACCTGTACGTGGCTTTGGGCAGCAAGGTTGTAAATCTCATCGGGACGAACCATGCCCACAACTTTCACCAGCGACATAGAGTCGCCCAAATCGCCATAATGAAGGTGAAACTGAGGATGACCTTCGAGGTGTGCTATACGTTCGCGGTAGTCCACCGAACTGCGGCGTATTATACCATGAACATCATAACTTTTTTCTATCAAAAATTCGCTTAAATAGCTACCGTCTTGTCCGGTAACTCCTGTAATAAGTGCTTTCTTCATAAGAATATATATGTTTGTTATTATTATTAAATTAATGTTTATTTTAGAGACTGCAAGTCAACGAGTCCACGAGACTACGAGTTGTTTGGTTTAAGGGTTAATGTCGAATGTCAAATGTCATAAGTCTAAAGGATTTTTTAGGACCACGGTCAACAGACTACGGTCTTTTTTTTCGTCGAAAGTCTAAAGTCAAAGGACGAAAGGATTTTTTATTAGTTTAAAGATTAAGGTTTAAGGCGGTCGGTTGAGCTTGTCGAAACCGCTTTTCGCGTTTTTTCGCTATTTCCGATTCTGTTTTCGCGATAAAGTTTCTAAGACTACAAGTCAACGAGACAACTAGACTACGAGTTGTTTGGTTTAAGGGTTAATGTTTAATGTCGAATGTCAAATGTCATAAGTCTAAAGGATTTTTTAGGACCACGGTCAACAGACTACGGTCTTTTTTTGTCGAATGTCAAATGTCAAAGGACGAAAGGATTTTTTATTAGTTTAAAGATTAAGGTTTAAGGCGGTCGGTTGAGCTTGTCGAAACCGCTTTTCGCGTTTTTTCGCCATTTTCGATTCTGTTTTCGCGATAAGAATAAAAAGCTCACTGCCATTGCTCATTGCTCACTGCCTTTAGTCGTTCGTCCCAAATCCTTTGTCAGGCGTAGCGCTTGCGAAGCCCATCCGTTGTCTGTAGTCCGTTGTCGGCGAAGCGCTAGCGTAGCACTTGTTGTCTTGTTGACTAGTTGTCTCGTAGTCTGCGAAGCGTTAGCGAAGCAATGCTTCTTTTATCTTTTCTACTATGTAGCGTACATCGTCGTCGGTTACGTATGGACCGCTGGGTAAGCACATACCTTTCTTGAACAACTCTTCGCTTACACCATTAATGTATGCCGGATTGTCTTTATATACAGGCTGTTTGTGCATAGGTTTCCATAGCGGACGAGCCTCTATGCCTGCTTGATCCAAATAAACACGCAAGGCCTCTATGTTGGTGTTAGGCTCGCAGTCCGTATGTGTCGAAGCACCGCCGTGCAATACGTTACCTGCACCGCCCACTGCTCCATTCACAGTTTCGGCATAGGCCATTTCTTCGCCTTTCACCTTCACCCATGGCTCTACCAGTATAGTGTTCAGCCAATAGTTGCTGTCGTAGTCCGGCGAGGGATTTTGTTGCAACCTAATGCCATCCATGTCTTTCAGCAGATCTTTGTATAGTTCGCATACATGCTGGTGATGTTTTATATGCTCGTCTGCCACCGTCATTTGTCCGCGACCTATACCGGCACATATATTACTCATGCGGTAGTTGTAGCCTACCGTCTCGTGCTGGTAGTACGGATAAGCCTCGCGAGCCTGTGTGGCATAGAACATTATCTCCTGCTTGGCTGCATCGTCTTGGCATATAAGGGCACCACCGCCCGAAGTGGTTATCATCTTGTTTCCGTTGAACGACAACACGCCGTATTTGCCAAATGTTCCCAACACCTGACCTTTGTATTTGGAGCCGAAGCCTTCGGCTGCGTCTTCTATAACGGGGATATCATAGCGGTTACCTACAGCCATTATCTCTTCTATCTTGTATGGCATACCGTATAGTGCCACAGGGATGATGGCTTTAGGCTTCTTGCCCGTCTTGGCTATGCGGTCTTTTATGGCTTCTTCGAGCAATGCGGGATCCATATTCCATGTTTCGGCTTCCGAGTCTACGAATACCGGAGTGGCACCAAGGTAAGTGATGGGGTGGCTCGACGCACAGAAGGTAAATGATTGTACCAACACCTCATCGCCCGGCCCAACGCCACACGCCAGCAACGCCAGATGTATGGCAGCAGTACCGGCACTAAGGGCCACCACCTTCTTGCCCTCGCCAACGAAGGCTTCCAAATCGGCTTCAAAGCCATTAACATTAGGACCAAGAGGCACCACCCAATTGGTATCAAATGCCTCCTGTATAAATTTCTGCTCGTTGCCACTCATGTGGGCAAGACATAGATAAATGCGTTTTTGTGACATAATAATATATATGTGTTTGATTATTCTTTATTTGTTGAGAGACTAGAAGTCTGTTGGTTTTAAGGTTTAATGATTTGTGTATAGAATGTATAGAGAGTATAGAAAAGTATAGAGAGTAGTTTCCGTCGTTCCATACTTCCGTGATTCCGTAATTCCGGCGTAGGCCCTTATATTATCTCACCATCATATTCAATCTTTTTTCCCAATACAGTGGCAAAAATCATTTGAATATCTTTTACGAAACTATAATTGCGGTAATAGTAGCAGTTTATGCGTACTTTGTCGGGATATATGATGTTGTCATTGTACCACAATGCAATATCGCCATCGCCCATATTTGTAAAATCCACATTGGGATAAATGTTTTTGCCATTCTTTATCTCTTGAACAAAGGTAGCAATCATTTCTTCCTCGTTTCTGTATTTCAAACTTGCAGGACCTGTAATGCCGGGACGAAGTTTTAAAACATCTCTATCTTCACCCTCTAGTTTATCGGCATAGCCTGGTACATCAGGGCGTGGACCTACAAAACTCATATTGCCGATAAATACATCCCAAAGGCCTGGAAGCTCATCAAGTTTGTATTTACGTAACACAGCCCCGAGTGGAGTTATGCGGCTTTCGCCGGCTACACTGATGGTAGAGCCACGATGGTTGACCTTCATTGTGCGGAACTTATGACAGTTAAACACCTTACCACCTTTACCCACACGTTTTTGAGTAAAAATTATAGGGCCGGGCATTTTTACCTTTATAAGTATGGCCACTATCAATAACAAAGGCCACAAAAAGATAAGACCAAACAGTGATACTATTCGGTCGAAAAGAAATTTTAGAAACATTGATACTTTTGATTATTTAATTTTTCTCTTAAAATAGTCAATTCTAATTTAATTCTAATTTAAATCGGAGTATACTTAAAACAAATATTTTTCGTCAGAAAAATCTATATAACTACGTTTTTCTAAATTCCATGTTGAAGCATGTTGTTCATATTTTATGCGTTCAGGAGATGGTACTTTCATATAGTCACCAAAACGATTTGTTAGAAAATTTTCCAATCCTGCAGCTACATACAATTCAATTGTTTCAAAGGGGACTATCTTTACCTCTTCAAAATCAGAACGTAAATATGTACCATTCTTTAATAGTGCTTTGCCTAAAAAATTGCAATAATAATTACTATTTTCGTTTCTATATCGATATACCTGTTTCAACCCGAAATTAAGCAAAAATCGTTTGGGCAATAATTTCATAAACGACATCATTATGTATACCAATTTACCACGACGATTATATTCCTTATTGGCAAGACCTTTTACAATCAAATACTTTGCCCATATATATTGCCAATATCGTTTTATTTTATTATCGGGACATGTATGAAGAATAAATATATCAATATATACACCATGATGTATTTTCCAGCCTTTTATAATATCCTCTTCATAATAAGAATTATTTAATCTTACTTTGGCTGTTATTACTCTGCCATTTGATGCTCCCAACTCTTGTATATAAAAATTTTCTTTATCTCCATATTTATTAAATTCATCTCGAAATTTTTCATAGTTATCGGGAGTCATAAATATATCCAAATCATCATCCCAAGGAATAAAGCCTCCATGTCGTTTTGCACCAAGAGCACTGCCTCCCATCAAGCAATATTTTATTTTATGTTCTTCGCAAAATGTGTGTACATAGGACGCAATATTAAGAATTACATTTTGTAAATCCTTTATTCCATAAGAATCTACAGTATCTGTTCTCATCAAATTATTCATATCTCATTCTTTTATCCATTAGTTTTCTTACAATGTTTCTGATAAATTTAGGAATAGCATAGTATAAATCAAAAATCCATTTTTTTCGTGGGGTCAAATGTATTTTTACCACATCATCAAATGGCCATTCTTTTAGATGTCGAAAGAATTCATTTCTTTCTTTTTTTTCTATTGATGGCTTACTTAAACAGCCATTTTCTGATATAGCATTGTCTATAGTTAATGGTTTTGCGACAATAATATTATTGTTTACCAATTGATTAAAGGTATTCAAGCCTTTTTGACTATTGCATATAATCATCGAAACACCATCTTTGGCACAAAGCTCAGGAATATATTTCTCAACGCCCCAATAATCCCCCAATGTTATATCTCCTACACGTTCCGAACAAGCCCATTTGCATTGATAACATGATGGACGAAGTGTTATGTATTTTTGGAATCCAAAATAATAAGGAAATTGATAATGCAACCCTATGCGGATTTTTTTATCACCTTTGTGTTGTATGGCATACGATTGAGGATGTTTTACTTTACTAGATTTGTATCTAAACTGGAACCACGATACTTCAACGTTGTGTTTTTTTTCGTACCACTTTATCGTTTTATCAAAAAGTATTTGATTAGGAACTCCATGACATACAAAATCCACCAATAATAGATTTTCATTTTCCCCAACATAATTACGTAAAGCATTAACTTGACAAGGTGTTCCACAAAACAACGTAAATAATCCTTCATTCAAATCCTTTTTGATTTGAGAATACACTCCTTTAAGGTTACTTTGAATATATTTTGACTTCAACAGTGGCTTTAATTCTTCTATATTATCAGCTTTTGAATGTATCAGATGTATTTTTTCATCAAAAGCTGCCCCCCATATGCGTCCACCTTTATTGAGGATTTCCTCTGCTACTAGTCCAAAAATACCTCCCGAAGATCCGATATTGCGAGCATTGATGTCGTTGGCGTATGCAGCGTACGATGTAGGAGATGTTGTATGTTTTTGTGGATTTAAAGCCGGACAAGTTTTAACACACGCTCCACATTCAATACATGTATCCTTATCTATAGAAGGATATAAAAAACCTTCATCATCCTCTTTGAATATTATTGATGATTTTATGCATACATCACCACATAGCATACACCCTGTACACTGATTTTTAGAAAGAATTTCTATCGTATTATTATTTTTGTTCATTTACTTTCTTTGCTAATAATGTAGAACTTACGCCCTCGGTATGTGCAAAATAAACTATTTCAGCACCAACTTTTGCAAATTCTTCTTCATATTTGTTATATAAAGGTGTACCTTTCCATTCATCACCATGAAACATAACATCAAATTTCAGATTCTTCCATGCTTCAAGTTTATCCATAGTAGTTTGTGGTACAACCTCATCAACATATTTGCATGCTTCCACAATCTCCATTCTGTTTTCAAATGGAATTATAGGAGTTTTATTTTTGTATGATTGAACTAATTCATCGGTACTAACACCAACTATTAGATGTTCACACAATTCTTTAGCCCTTTTAATAAGACGTAAATGACCCACATGAAACATGTCATATACTCCTGTAGTGTAACCTACTCTATATTTTTTTTTACTCATAGTTAGTATATTTATATGTTATTATTTTCTTGCAAATGTTTTAAAAATCCAACCTCGAACACTATTTGGCATAGCCACTTGCACAGCAAAACGTATGCCTACATTGTAGATGTAGCGTACCAAGCTTATCACTCCATGCTTGAGCATATAGTATTGTAATTTTGCTTCGCTTTTAAAGTATCGCCAGCCACCACGGCGTTGATACATCTCTTCGCCTACTCGTACATCTACCAAGTTTTCTTGTATATTATAAAATTTATATCCTGCCAATGCCAATCGTATCCATAAGTAATAATCTTCTTCGCAGTACCAATCAATATAACCACCTGCCTTTTGTACATGCGATTTTCTCATCATTACCGTAACCAAATTCATCGGACAACGTGATTTTAAATATTCTTTTATAGCTTCATCATCTTGAGGTACTATACGTGTGCCTACTACATTATAGGGTTCTCCTATAAATTCATTAATCAAACCTCCAACCACACTCACATCAGCATTCTGTTCAAATACTGCCAACTGCTTTTCAAATCTATCGCCAACAGATATATCATCGCTATCCATTATGGCAATCAAATCGTTTTTTGCAGCTTCCAAACCTGTTTGTCTGGCTATGGCATGACCCATATTTTCTTTTAGCCACACCACATTCAGTACCGATATTTCATTTTTCAATATCCCTATAGCATTGTGCAATGCCTCACCAACAGGACCATCCACAACCAAAATTATATCGTTTGGCTGTTTGGTTTGATTATATATGCTACGTACAGCCAACAAAAAATCGTTCGGTTTATCATTTTTATAAACCGACATACATACCGAAAAATCCATAAAAAGAAAATGTTTATTTTACAAGATATTTCCTTATGATAGTTTTTATTTTGGAATAATAACTACCCATTATCAGTTTTACGAAACCAAGAACTCTATATTTACATTCAAAGCGAAATCTCAAGAATGGGGAAGACAAAATGTTTAATACAAAGTCAGACGTTGTATTGTACGAAATAGCATATCGTCCAATCAAATCGGCATCGCCGATGCGAGATATTTTTGTAGATGGATTGGAAGTATATATTTTTTTTAATCCATTACCTTTAAGTAGTTTTAGTATTTTTGAGGAATAACTGCCATTAGGGATTGAAATAATATCTATTCGTTCATTCAATACATTGGAAAGTATACTTATGCTTTTTTTGATTTCGTTAGACACCTCTTCGATAGGCATTTCTGTAAGAACTCTATGCTGATGAGAATGAGAACCTATGATATGTCCCCTCTTTCGCAATTCTCTAATTTGGTCTTCGCTAAGAAATCCTTTTGTTCCAATATATTTTGTAGAAATAAAGAACTTACCATACCAACCATATTCCTCCAACACCGGTGCAATAACAGTGTAAAACGAAACACCTCCATCGTCAAAAGTAAAATCAACAAACTCTTTGCTTATATTTTTTTCATAACAAAAATCAGATATTGCCTTTACATGACTAAGAAATACATCTTTTGAAATTTTATAATGCACCGCACCAGGTGTTTCAAAGCCACTTTCTTTAGTATCATCTACATATACATCATGATACATTAATGCTATATGTTTCATTTTCTAAGTCCTAATTTATCTAATACATAGATGATATAGACCCTAAATCTTTTCAGCAACATATCTTGTGTCATTTTTTTTAAACGACGATTCTTCATATATTGCCAAGGTTTTGGATCTTTTTCGCTCCAATATTTATATATCGTAGCTTTTGCTTTATCTCTCTCATATTGTTTTTGAGAAATACTACCATTAACTACATTTTCATAATCAAACAACTCATCTATGTACCAACTATCTTCTGTTACTATGGTGCTTACAGACGAATAATCCATATTGGCACAGCTACACACATAAGCGAGAGGAATATTTGCACCTGCCTGATAAAAATAATGTGATGTTCCATCATTACGCAAATTTACTTCAAAAAAATATGCAGTATCTTTTACTAGACCATATTCGAAACTAAATAATCCGTGATAGTCTATTTTTTCTAAAAAAGCAGATATCTTGAAAGTATCAACACTCATAGGAATATCTTTTGTCAACAATCCATAAGATCCGGAACCACACTCAGCTAATCTATCTTTAATAAAACATCCAGCTAAAATAGTTTCTCCATTCCACAAGCGTGCTCCATAAACCAATAGGTCTTTTTCTTTTTTTATACAATCCTGCAAAATAAATTCAGAATCATGTCGAACCATCTTTAATGTATTTTGTAGCTCTGACTTGTTCTTACAGATTTTGAATTTAAATTCATTATAATGTCCAGGTTTTTGATGACTCGGCTTTATCAAACAAGGATAACTGACATTATCAATATTAGTATCCCATTGGCAATACATAGATTTAGGACATACTATGCCTAAATCCATTGCCAATTTTGTCATTGTATTTTTATCGGTATATTTCTCTAATATACCTTTTTCTGTAGTACCGGGAATTATAAAGTATTGCTCTAAGTCATCTTTATGCTGATCGATAAAGACACTTATACCATCGCCCGAAGTTATGATAATAGGCTTTAATTCTTCACCTCTAAAAGTTGACATTAGGAAATCATATCCTTGTTGATAAGTAGATGTTTCCTTAAAATTTACGCAATACTGACTTTTAGCTGCATATCCCCGTTTCCCTTTGATAAGAAAAAATAAATCAATATCGTTTTCTCCCAATATACGCAACAATCCTAATGAATTAAAATCATCCGCAGCCCATATTATAACTTTGTGTTTCATTGTTTAAAAAATATAATCTACAATTTATTTAATAGTTCTATTATTTTACCACATTGAATAGTAGGTGTTTTCTTTGTTAAAATAAAATCACGAGCCGCTAATCCGAAACTATTCAATTCTGTTTGAGGTTTTTCGCATACTTCTATCAATCTATCTCTTAACGTTTCTATTTTTTCATCATCTACATAATACACGTACTCATCATATTCCTTGGGCATGCATCCCAAACGATACATCACTGTGGGAGTACCCGAAGCGAGATATTCCATCGTTTTTGATGGAAAAAAATATTTGGTAAAATTTCGACTAGGAGGAGTTGGATTAATCATAATAGTTGCACGGCGTTCTAGTTTAAGCAATTCTTCCCTCGACATTGGTTCAAAATAAATTATTCGAGGATCTTTCTTAGCTCGTTCTTTTATTTCATCTTCCATACTTCCATTGCCACGTATCCACAAACGATATGATTCATCTTTAATCAAATCAAAAGCATCTAATAGTATTTCCAAACCTCTTCGATGATAAACACCACCCGTATACATTATAGTTTTTAATGTTTCTTTTTCCACCACTTCTTCTTTACCTAAAGGTTGGAATATTCCCTCCATCAGTGTCCATCGTTTATTATCCATAGGCAAGCGTTCTTTCATATATTCACTCAACAAAGCGTATGAATCCATCTTATTCAAACATTTGTTTATAATCCATCTGTCTATTTTTTTCAGAATACGATGTATTGTGCTTCCTCCTGTTCCCATATATTCCGGCAAGTCCGGAACAATCACACAAGTTTTTTGGATTCTTTTTCTTAGCGTTGCCACAGCTAACAAAAACGGAGTATGAACTTCGTATATCACAACAGCATTTTCTTCGTTTTTTAGCAAATGCTTTTTCAATTCTCTTCTTACTCTCAAAAAACGTGATAACAAATTAAGCACAGGCAAATTTACTGCCCCTACGTAAATATAATTACCTTTTTTACCTTCATACGAGAGTTCTTTTCGGTCAAAAAATATTTTCTTCACCTTAGGATAAGTACTAATACCCCAAGAAGAAATAATCTTTAAATTAGGATTATGAAAATAAAAACCTTCTAACAATGCATTTTGCAATGTATTTCCGGCAAAATTTACTATTGAACCCATATCCAAAAGTTCCTTTGTCATCTCCTCCGGACGAGATGATCCTATATATATTAAGTTCATATTTAAAGATCCTTATATAATAAACTATAAACTATGTGTTATAATTTCCCCTATTCTTTTCTCCAAACCATTTTGTTTACCACACCTGTATAGCTTTGGATAAGTTTAACGACTTTGGTGGATACGTTTTCGTCTATGTAGTTGGGTACAGGTATACCATTGTCGCCTTCTTTCACCATCTCCACTGCTGTGTCTACGGCTTGCAGTAGGTCGTGTTCGTTGATGCCGGCTAGTATAAAGCAACCTTTATCCAATGCTTCGGGACGCTCGGTAGAGGTGCGTATACATACCGCAGGAAAGCTGTGTCCTACGCTGGTAAAGAACGAACTTTCTTCGGGCAACGTTCCTGAATCAGATACCACTGCAAAGGCATTCATTTGAAGACAATTGTAGTCGTGGAATCCCAAAGGTTCGTGTTGTATCACTCTGCGGTCTAACTTAAAGCCGCTTGCCGCAAGTCTATTTCTGCTACGTGGGTGACAGCTGTAAAGGATAGGCATATCGTATTTCGCTGCCATGGCGTTGATGGCGTTGAATAGCGATGTGAAGTTCTTTTCTGTGTCGATATTTTCTTCTCTGTGGGCAGACAATAAAATATATCTTCTTTTCTCCAATCCAAGACGTTGGTGTATATCGCTGGCTTCTATCTCTTCAAGGTTGTTGTGCAACACCTCTGCCATTGGCGAGCCGCTTACGTATGTACGTTGTGGTGCAACGTTGCTTGCATTTAAATAGCGACGTGCATGTTCGCTATAGCAGATGTTCACATCCGATATTATGTCCACAATACGACGATTTGTCTCTTCTGGCAAGCATTCATCGAAGCAGCGGTTGCCGGCTTCCATGTGGAAGATAGGGATATGAAGGCGTTTGGCACCGATAACGCTCAAACACGAATTGGTGTCGCCAAGCACAAGCACTGCATCGGGTTTTATCTGCACCATCAGTTTATAACTCTTGTCGATGATGTTGCCCATAGTGGCACCAAGGTCGTCGCCCACAGCATCGAGGTACACCTCGGGGTCGGCAAGTTTTAAATCCTTAAAGAATACACCGTTAAGGTTATAGTCGTAGTTTTGACCTGTGTGAGCCAACACACAGTCGAAATATTTTCTACATTTATTTATCACCGCCGCCAATCGGATTATCTCCGGACGCGTTCCCACGATGATAAGAAGCTTAAGTTTTCCGTTATCTTTAAACATTGTTTTTTGTTTTTATTTTATCGCGAAATATTTGTTATTTTATCGCGAAAATTTGTTACATCGAAAAGTGCGAAAAGTGCGAAAATTGTACTCGTTTTACTCGTAAAAAACTATGAATTTTCTTTGCTTTTATAATTTAATTTCTTTATTTGCGTTTCTTGGTCATGGAAAATAAAATTATATACAAAGAAGAATCAGCAGCTATAATAGGAGCTATATTTGAAGTACATAAACGTTTAGGACCCGGCTTATTGGAAAAAGTTTATCAAGAAGCTCTAGCTTTGGAATTACAATATCGTAATATTCCATTTGAACGTGAAAAACAGTTTGATATATATTATCGAAACAAAAAACTAGACACTTATTATGTGGCAGATTTTGTTTGCTACAATAAAATTATCGTTGAGTTAAAAGCT
>JAFWZP010000049.1 GCA_017522255.1 Bacteroidales bacterium
CGAAAAAATGTGTACTTTTGCTCATAATTATATTTTAGTGTGACAACTCTAATATAATTAAAAAGGGCTGAACTTCAAAATCGAAGTCAGCCCTTTATTTTTTAACTTTGGTCATAAGTTTTAGCGGACAGTAATAATATATTATATGTGCCGGGCGAAAGTGCGCTGTCGGCGTTTTCGGCGGTGTGGCAAACCTTTTCGCCGTTGATTTTTAATATGCCGTCGATAACACGGCCGTTGTTCATTTGTCGTTCTATTTTTATGTTCATGATTTTTGTGTTTTTTTTTAAGGTCTAAGGTTTAAGGTTTAAGGTTTAAGGATTAAGGTTTAAGGATTAAGGATTAAGGTTTAAGGTTTAAGGTCTAAGGTCTAAAGTCCTTAGTCGTTTGTCATTTGTCATTTGTCGTATGTCGTTTGTCCTTTGTCTTTTGTCCTTAGTCTTTTGTCTTATAATACTCTGCGTAGTCTTTATATCTGTCGGGTAATGAATGTTTTATCAGTTGTGGTAGTTGTTGTTTCATTTGTTGGTAGAGTGCTTCGCCGGGCATGTCGTTGTCGGGAATGATGTGTAGGCGAGGGTGATGGCGTAGGATATCGATATGTTGGCTTTGGCAGCTTTTGAGCAGTGTGGCAGAGGGTATAGCTATGGCTTTCAGTCCGTTCGAAAGCATTGCCCAGCAGTCGCTGCAGCCTTCGGCGATGAAGAGGTCGTCGGTGGGAGAGAGGGTGTTTAATATGGGCAGGTTGTAGATAGAAGGGCGACAACCTCGTGCAAAGCAGAAGCGTGCAACGCTGCTGTCGTAGCCAAGATATCGCCATTGTATGGAGAGTAGTTTTTTGCCGTCAAGGTCGAAATAAGGTATCACAATATGTTCGTGTGTGGAAGATATGTGTAAGTCGGATATGATGTTTTTATCCAATCGGCGTAGGTTAAATAGGAAGTTATATGCCCTATCTGTGATAATCGGATTGTCGAAAATGTAGCTGTATCGGCTGAGGTCGGCAGGCTTGTTTTGGACTTCCTGTGCCGACGAGCTGTAGGTGTATGCACCTATTTGGTTGCCCTTTATCCATTGCAAGGCTTGTGTGTAGGAGAGGTGCATGATGTTCTTAACCAAGTCGATGGCGTCGCCCGAAGCATTGCAAGCCCAACAGCGAAATCGGTTGTTTTTAAACGACAGGCTTGGGTTGTGGTCGCCATGAAAGGGGCAAAGGCACTTACCCCTAACAACTCTGAGTCCCAATCGGTTGGCGACATCGATGATATTGTATTGCTTGTGGATCATAGGTGTGTGTGTTTTGAGGGTCGAAGGACTAAGGTCGAAAGTCTAAAGTCTTTTGTCTTTAGCCGTATGTCCTTTGTCTCCTTATTCTTCTTCAATGATTTTTTGAAATGTGTTTTCGTCAAGTTTTCTTATCTTACCCACTTGTTTCCAATAGGATATTGTTTTTCGAGGTTCTCTTGATAGATTCATTTCGTCTGTTTTTTCTTTCACATCGGCGCGTGTAAATATATCAGGCAACGAATCGTATAGACCGACTTTTTTTGATGGTATAAATGTGGTGTTTTGTTCGGCAGCCAAGTACAACGCTTCTGCCATGTCGCCGTAGCGGTCCAACACCGAGTGTAGTGCATAGTAGGCCGAGTAGCGAAACACTGCTTTTACGTTGTCTTCTATCTCGTCCGGCGGAAGTTTTTCGTCGGGTGTAAGAATTTGGTTTTCGGCAAGATACATATTGTAAGCAATGGCGGCAATGCGAAATGCCGACACAGCACTGCGTTTGCGAAAGGTGTCAATCGATGTGCTTTGTGTGTTGATGGCTATTTCGATGGTTTTGTCTTCGTAGTGTGTCAGTTCGGGATATAAAAATTCCATGTTTAAATGTTTTATCGGCATAAGCCGGTCGGGATCTTCGCGGTCAAACACTTCGTCGAACAATATATCCAACACATCGCCTATGAGGTCTTTTTCGTAAATGGGAATGTCTTTAAAAACCGGTTTTCGAGAGCCTATAGGTTGTTTAAACGAGCATATTACAACGCGTCCGAGGGTTCCATTTTCGATGGAATAGGTGTTAAAGTAGCGGTTCATTGCCGATGGTGTGCCAAGATACAACAGACTTTGACGGGCGTTTATCTGACCATGAAAGCTATTATCGCCACCATGATCCATGCCTATTTTGCCACCATCGTAGGTGATGAGATTGATGTTGCGAAGGTCGGAATAGGACTGCTGCGAAGCGTCGATGGCCATGCCTATCTCGGGCGAAAAGGTGTAGAAACATAGTCCGCCACTCTCGTTGAAACGACTTTGAATGTTTGAAGCACGGCGACACATTTGAAAACGCGAGGTTGATGGTGGCAATATAAACACGCAGGTTTTGAATGGCATGCGATGAGTGTTGGGGTGTTTGGCACGAAAGTTTTCTTCGCGTGCAAGCTCGTGGTTGTTATATGCTTCCATGCGACTCATTATTTCGCATTGTATTTTGTCGAGGCAACCCTTGCCACTGGCTTGGGGTGCTGCCACAAATACCTGTATCTGTAAGCCCGATTCGCTTTTGTCGTCGTAGACTACTCGCACACGCGAATTATATACCGATAAGGCTGTCATGCAGGTAAAAAACGTAGGGTCTTTCAATAGTTCGGGAGCCGAATTGACGTATTGACGTACCACGCCCGGCATACGGCGAAGACCGAAAAGGTCTTCGCGGTTGGCCTGCATAATGTTGTAAATTTCGTCGTTATTCATCGTGTTGGGTTTCTTTTAAAAGGTTGAATAAGAAGTCTATGCACTCATCGAAGGATTTGTTTTCGATCACCACAGGCGAAAGCTTGTCGCTTTTTGGTATAAATTTGTGCATACCCGGGAAGCTGAACAACTCGCCATAGCGGCGAACATATCCCACTTTGCATTGCAAGGCTTTGCAAACATCGGAAGATGAGCCCCATCCGCAGATGAGGCATTTGCGTATCGTTGTCATGTTAGCAACCCTCCGTATTTGAACTATTAAACTCGGTGAGCTTGCGTACCGCTATAGTCAACTCTTGGTAAAAATCCTCCATAAAACCCTCGGCTTCGGCAATGGTGAAGGATTTGACATAGCAGCGAACGGTGTTTGAATCGTCGCCCAAGGTTACCGAAAGAAATCTTCCATCAAAAAACTTTTCGCGTGGAGCATAAGTCTTTTTGAGTTGTTCGGTGAACACAAAATTTGAATTGTCAACGGCATTAAGTTTGCCTGTTAATTTTGAAAAATCTACTGAATTTTCGTCTCTGTCGCTGATCAATGTGATCGATACATTTTTAAAAGTTTTAACCATAATGATTTGTGTTTTAATTTGTTATTTATTTTGTTTAATTAAAAATTTCGTTTTTGATGATTTTATAGATAAAAGCCTGCTTTTTGTCGGCTATCACAGGCTCGGATCTGAATTTGCATTCAAACAGCAGCCATAGCATGATTTTTTCCTGCATTTCAAGGCTGAAAAGCCCGGTGCAACGCTTAAGTTTATCAAGCTCATCTATTGTTAGAAAATCCGATAATTGTTCCAAAAGACTTCTTCTTTGCATAGTATATATATTATTATGTGTTTTTTACATTTGCAAAGGAGCAACTTTTTCAAATCCTTAGAAAAAATATTTTGCAATAAGATGTATCTACTTGAAAAACAATGTGGCTATGATGAAAAAAAAGATAAAAAAGTTTTGATAATAATCTATGTTTATGCCCAAAGGATTTATTAGGGGTTTATAAATGGTGAGTTTTGAGCAGTGAGGCTTCGACGGACAGTGAGCAGTAAGCTCATGGCTCAAAGCTCAAATGTTATTTCTCTTGCGGGTGTGCGAAAAAGTTTGTAACTTTGCACTGTAGGATTATAGATAATGCGTTCTTTTATATTGCAGATTATCAATGTAAAAACTAATGTTTGTTCTATAAATCTTTTTAATTACGAAGAAAATAATAACTATTATGTCAAAAGCAAAACCTTTCATCAAGTGGGTTGGCGGCAAAAGTCAACTCATAGAACAACTCGAAGCATTGCTTCCGGCTGACTTTTCGGAAAGGGAGAATGTTAGATACATAGAGCCTTTTGTGGGTGGCGGGGCTATGCTCTTCTATATGTTGCAGACGTATCCTAACATAAAGTCGGCAGTAATAAACGATATTAATCCCGACTTGACGTTGTGCTACAAGGTGGTACGCGACAATCCGGAGGAGCTGATAAAGTCGCTGGCCGACATTCAAGCCAAGTATTATGCTCTTGAGGGAGAGGATGCCAAGAAGGAGTTTTTCCTTGCTTGTCGCGATAGGTTCAACACCAAAACGTTGGATGCGATAGAGAATACTACATTGTTTTTCTTCCTCAATCGCACATGTTTCAACGGGTTGTATAGAGTGAACAAAGCCGGAAAATTCAATGTGCCTTTTGGCAAATACTCCACACCCGGCATTTGCGACCCGGCAACCATTTATGCCGATAGTAAACTGTTGCAAAACGTGGAAATAATGACAGGCGATTTCGAACAGACTTTTGAAAAAATAGAAGGAAATACTTTCTTTTATTTCGATCCGCCATATCGTCCGCTTAGCAACACTTCGAGTTTCAACAGCTATGCCAAAGAAGATTTTAACGACGATGCACAAGTGCGTTTGAAGCTCTTTTGTGATAAACTGAATAGACATGGTGTAGATTTTATGCTTAGCAATTCGGACTGCTTGGGAAAAAACGGCACCGACCGCTTTTTCGACGACTTGTTTATCGACTATCGCATAGAAAGAGTGATGGCATCACGCAACGTAAATGCAATAGCCTCAAAAAGAGGCAAACTAACCGAAATAGTAGTGGGTAATTATTGATTTTAAAAATATAAATTATGGCTTGTAAAAAAGAACATTCTAAAATTCAGAAAATTATGGATACACTTCCTGTGGATCAAGGAGGTGTTGGTCGTCACAAATGTGCAGCGTGTGCTTATGAATTGGGTTACGCAAATGGGCAAAATAAAGTAATGAACTTAAATATCGATAACATCTTGCAGTCATTGGATGATAGTCAAGCAGGAGCTCAACGTCATAAGAGTGCTCATGCAGCCTATGTATTAGGTTATTATAATGGCCTATGTGAAATAATAGAAAAAGATAACGGATAATTTATATTAGGTATTATGGCGTCAGAACAGGCATGGGAAAAAATATTTGAAGACTATAAAATCAAAGAGCATGATTTTAAAAATAGTCCGTTTGAATTGACAGCAGAACAAATAAAAAGATCCTGTCAGAATTTTAGACGTAATGTAGATAAAGAACCTCGTATTTTGTGTAAACAAGATACGAGGAATAGTCGACCTCAAATATTTAAAGATAACGAATTGTATATTTTACCTAAGAAGAATGGAATATACTACATTATTAAAGGTGAAGGATATATTGATATTCCAGATATTGAAACTCCGATTCAAACATACTATAAAAAACTTGATTTTGAATTGATAAGTTCAGAGGTTGGAGATTCCGAAATGCAACATTTGGATTATGCATATGCAAATTCTTTAATTAGAACATTTATGAACGATGAAAGCCTTGTTTTAACTATCAGAGGTCGTAAATATACCCCCTCTTTTAAGTTTGTAGCATCAGGGCATCAATTGAATATTTCGAGTGTTCAAACAGAAGTTGATGCAGGCTATGAGGGAAAAGATAAAGTTGTTTTAATTGAAGCAAAGAATTCAGCGAATACTGATACGATTATTCGACAATTGTACTACCCCTATAGACAATGGCAAGAGCAAACAAATAAAATTGTTTATCCCTTATTTTTTGAAAAGAGAGAAATTAATGGAGAAAAAATTTATTATATATGGCAATTTGAATTTAAGGATAAAAATAATTACAATAGCATAAGATTGGTAAAATCTGCACGTTATAGAATTTTGTCAAAATCATGATTAACCCGTACTACAAATCACCCAACAGAGACTTTACTCTTTTGCATGGCAACTGCTTTCAGCTGCTTAAAGAGTTTGATTTTAAGTTCAACTGTATCTTTGCCGACCCTCCGTACTTTCTTTCGAATGGTGGTATAAGTGTGCAGAGTGGCAAGGTGGTGTGTGTGGACAAAGGCGATTGGGACAAAGGCAAGAGTTTGCAGGAGATGATGGATTTTAATATGGAATGGCTAAGCCTTTGCCGAGAAAAACTCAAAGACAATGGCACTATATGGATTTCGGGAACGTATCATAATATATTTTCGGTGGCCAATTGTTTAAACGAACTTGGTTATAAAATATTGAATGTTATAACTTGGGCAAAGACTAATCCGCCGCCAAATATTTCGTGTAGATATTTTACCTATAGCACCGAATTTATTATTTGGGCACGCAAGAGCGAAAAGAAAGCTCATTATTTCAATTACGATTTGATGAAGCAGATAAATGTTGACAAGCAGATGACTGATGTATGGCATTTGCCTGCCATTGCCCCGTGGGAAAAATCGTGTGGCAAGCACCCCACTCAAAAGCCTTTGGCATTGCTGAGCAGAATAATAATGGCTTCGACACAGCCGGGCGAATGGGTGATGGACCCCTTTTGCGGAAGCTCTACCACAGGTATTGCTGCCAATTTGTTAGGTCGTCGGTATTTGGGTATAGAGCAGGAACAAGAATTTGCAGCTATGAGCCGAAACCGACGCGAAGAGCTGAACAATACAGATGTTGTGAATAAATACCGCTCAAAAATAAAAGATATAGATTGCCTAAACTCGCTTTTGCCATTGATGGCATCAGAAGACTCAACTTCCGTGTATGGCGATTTGCCGTTTTGAAAAAAAACATCCAATGCCGAACAGCACTATGTGTATAGGACGCTGATAGGACGCTTGTTTCTTTTGTTATATGTTTGAAGATGTGTGGTTTGATATCAAAGTGTCCTATGTCCGCGTCATAGGACACCC
>JAFWZP010000006.1 GCA_017522255.1 Bacteroidales bacterium
AAAATGATTTGTTGCATCATTGCGGCCTCGTTATTACTTATTGGCGGAGGTGTATGTTTTTACATCAATTACACCAAAAACTTACAAGGATACGGTGGCGTAGGTGCAATTAACGACTCTATGGCTGTATCGTTGGAACGACCAATTGATATTGTGGCAATGCTAAGCGGTTGCAAACCCATAGGCGGAACTATGGCAGGCGAAGTTATTGAAGATATAGCATCTTTGAAAGCTGCATTTGAAGCTAATAAAAATGCTTTATTGGCTTCGGGCGACAGCGTTATTGTCATACCAACAATCGGAATTAAGTTCGATATTGCCTCAACAACTCCGCTATCAGCAGAAATGGTTAAAGAATATTCCAGCTACTTTATCCAAACAGATCAATCTGCAACCATTTTGGTAGAAGGCTACGCTTGTAACATTGGAGATGAGCAAAGCAACATGGAATTGTCTCGAAATAGAGCAAGTACAGTAAAGCAAATGCTTATGGAATGTGGTATTCCCGAAACAAGTATTGAAGAACAATGGTATGGCGAATCAAAATTCAATACACTTGGATATCAAAACTTAGAAGAACATCGCCGTGTAAACATTTCAATAAAATAGCATTACAAACGTAATGAATAAATATCCTTATTAAGCTACAACAAACTTAATAAGGATATTATTTTATAAATAAAACATGAGTAAAATGGACCTTTCTGGAAAATTATCGTTATATGACTTTCTTACAATGCTAGTATGTGGATTCATGATACTTGCATTGTTTGTACCACTACCAAGTGAAGAGCATCAATGGATAATACTTATAATATTATCATATTTGATAGGTTTGGTTTATCATAGAATGTTGGAGTTTATAAGAGATGTAATACGCGAGCGTTTTTGCTACAAAAAGCCTAATCGTACGAACATCAAAACATACATTAAGAAGTCCTTGTGTTTTAAATTCAAAACTATATTTTGTTCAAATTATAGTCGTGCAATATTAAAGGCTTTTATAGACAGCAAAAGTAATGATGTTGTAGAAGAACAAGAATATACAGTAGAAATAGATGATAATAATCACAATAAGTCTATATATAATTGCAAAATTAGAACAATAAATAAAAAAAAGGATAAATACTATCAAGCTTATTATGCAATTATGGATAAGCCTTGTTATTCCAATATCAAACTATTAGAAGCACAAGAAGCTTTTCTTAGAAATTTTACATGGATAGTTGTTGTGTATACGATTGCTATTTTGAGATGTAATTGCTGTAACTATTGCATTTGTAGTATAGCTAAACAATGCTTATTACCTTATTTAAACAATTGTTTACATATTTTTATTGCTTCTCTTTTTATTGTTGCTATTTTTGTTGCTCGTTATTATACCCAAATGAAAATATATAAATTGGTTTGGGAAGGATATAAATACACACATAATAAAGAATAAACCATGAAAGTAACTATAACATATAAAGAAATAACTACTACGCTAAAAGAAAAAACAAAAGTCAACTTATCTGTAAGCAAGTATGATGAGAGGTCGTTGAAAGTCGTTTATGCGGCAGGCATTCCTTTTGTGCCGGATATAGATATTGTGCTTACGGTAGTGAGTGTTTATCCTAATAAATTGGAGCTTACATATAGCTGTGGTCCACTGGTGGAAAAGGCAGTAGAGAAACTTTTGCCAAAGCTAACAGAGCGTTTGCCCGGAGGCGTGGTAAACATAAACGGCAAAAATATAATGATTAACTTGGCAGAAGTAGAACAGTTAGAAAAGGTGCTTAAATTCCTATCCTTGTCCGATATAGTGGTAAATGATAATGCTATCGAAGTGCTATTGGAAGTAAAATAGTAGTCCATATATCACAAAGGTTTTTATATGTAGCATCCTTACACCTCCCACCCCTGTGGGTTACGACCCAAAAGTGCCATAGTTACGACCTCTAACTATGGCACTTTTGATAGCTAAACCACATAGTTATGTAGGTGAACTGTGGGGGAAAAATTAGGAGAATGAAGGTTTGCTTGTTTGGTATAGGACAGCAACGAGATAAGATATATGATGTATTTGTATAGCGTTTCTGGGTAGTGGTTGTGTGTGTAAACCATAACTTTTTTGGAATACAATCCAAAAAAGTTATGACTTTTTCGGAATCAATTCCAAAAAAGTCGTATATTTGCAATGTCAAAATATGCTGGTATGATACAAAGAAATATATCTGAAAATATTGAATCAAAGTTATTTAAAGGAAAGATATTGATACTTTTCGGTGCCAGACAAGTGGGTAAAACCACATTGTTGAAGCAACTGATAAAAAACAAAAAGGATTGTTTGTGGCTGAATGGCGATGAACTTGACGTTCAAAACCTATTCAATAATGCCTCTGCCGATAGGTTGATGTCTACATTTGCCGGACATAAAATGGTGGTGGTTGACGAGGCTCAGCGAATAAAAGATATAGGGTTGCGACTGAAACTTATTGCCGACCAAGGTGAGGATATACAACTGATAGCTATGGGAAGTTCTTCGTTCGATTTGGCAAACAAAGTCAACGAACCTCTTACAGGTAGAAAATGGGAATATCAATTATTTCCACTTTCGTTTGGCGAAATGGTTAATCACCATGGATTGCTTAAAGAAAAACGTATGCTTCACAAACGTTTGGTATATGGCTACTATCCCGAAATAGTAACAAATGACGGTGATGAGAAAGAGATACTTAAACAGTTGACTGATGCATATTTGTATAAAGACATACTTGCATGGGAAAATATAAAACACCCCGACAAACTTCAAACATTGCTTAGAGCTTTGGCCTATCAGGTTGGGTCGCAAGTGTCGTTCAACGAACTGGGGCAAATGTGTTCACTCGATTCCAAGACTGTGGAAAAATATATAGTATTGTTGGAACAGTGCTATATTATTTTTCGTCTACCTTCATTCTCTCGCAACCTACGTCATGAACTTAAGTCGAGTCGTAAAATATTCTTTTATGATAATGGTATTCGTAATGCAGTAGTAGCCGACTTTAGTGCTCCGGAACTGCGACAAGACATAGGGCAGTTGTGGGAAAACTTTGTTATTGCCGAGCGAATGAAATATATTGCATACAATAAACTATGGGTGAACAAGTATTTTTGGCGTACCAAACAGCAACAAGAGATTGATTATTTGGAAGAATCTGATGGTAAAATAAGTGCTTTTGAAATGAAATGGAATCCCAAAGCCAAAGCCTCTGTGCCAAATTCTTTTGCGTCGTCATATCCTAATCATGAGTTTTATATAGTTACACCTGATAATATTGAGGATTTTTTGATAAGTAAATGATGGTGAAGTACAAAAAAAAGGCTTTCTCATTTATTAGAGAAAGCCTTTTCAGTGGTAGTATAAATATTATTTCAATTTATGTTTTTGCCAAGTGTCTTTTACTTTTCCTCCTACTACTATAGTGGGTATTTGTTGTTTGCCTTGCAGCGACGACTCGAACGATACGGCACCTTTTATTTCGTCGAATAGTTGACCGAAGTCTAAGTTGCCCATGTTTTCGCGTAGTGTCTTCAAAAGGTAGTAGGTAAAGAATCCATGTTGTTTGTCGTTGAATCCATACACTGTTTGAGTGAAATCTGCTGCACAGAATATTACTGCATTTCCACGCAAACGCATTCCTTTGGTTTTACCGGTGTTTCGAGGGAAGGTCAGCAAGGTGTTGCCATCGCGCAGTTTGCCATCAAATCCGGCATCGCAGAATACTGTTAGCGAGTTGGCAGGCACTTTGTCGAATTGTGTACACATTTCTTCGAGCGATACACATTCTTCCAAAAAGCGTTTTACTTCTTTTTTCGATAATGGTATTGCTTCTTTGTCGTCGGTTTGTGCTTTGCCCCATTTGGTGGTTGTTAGCGATTTGGCATCAGCAGGTATTATGTATGGTAGGTTTTCGTAGTCCACTATTCCATATCCGGTGTAATATATAATTATATTGCCTGTGCCATTGGTAACTTTCATAAGGTTTTTTAGCCAATCCAAACCGTCTTTTTGTATCTCATTTTTGGTAGGGTTTTCCAGTAGGCGTATGTGGCGTTCGGGTATGCCGAGTATCTTGGTGCAGTATTCGCGAAATACTTTGCTGTCGTTTGCGGCATAGTCTACATCGGGGAATGAATATTGATATTTTTCGTTGGATAGTATCAACACAAAAGCATTTTTATTGTCGGGTTCCACTTCGGGTATGTTTATATCGATATCGGTATCGGTGGCTTTCATGTTTTGTACCATTATATCAATCTTTTCTTCGAAAGGATTGTGTACAAGAATACGTATCGAGCTACGACGATAGTGGCTTCCGAGTTCTTCTATCTGCCATGTTTCCAATTCGTATTTGTTGTTGGTTTCGGCCAAAGCGTCTACTGATTTGCCTAAGAAGTCTTTTACACTTTGTGCTCTAAGGAATGCCAATTCGGAATTGGTGGTAACAATATCGTCGGTAAATAAAGTCAAGCGGGTAGGTATATTGTCGAATGTTACGGGAGTGTAGCGGAAGTCGCCGTATTCGCCTTTATATTCGATGCCTGCAATGGCTTGAGCATCGGTGGTGCTTGTAATAAGTATGTCTACATTTTTTCCTGCCGGAAAAAACTCTTTGCAGTCTTCGTTTAGGAATTGTTTGGTAAGGTTGCATATAGCACGACACGAGTTCGATTCCGAGAAATTATACGAGCCTGCGGGGTAGTCGTCGGAGTCGCCGTTGGGGTTGATGCATTGATACGATATTTCGTAAAGGTAGTTCATCTCTACATCGCCGGTCTCTAGTGTGTCGTATACTATTTCGGATGTTATTATCACTTTGCCTTCGTCGTATAGCTTTTCTTGCAAGGGTAGGTTAAGTAGCATACGTTCGGCCTTGCGGTTTAGTGTGGCTTGATTGTTTTTTACGTTGTTTTTTATTATACTCAACGCTTTGCTTCTATAGTCGGAGTTTTTCCATTCTTCGCGTTCTGTTATCTTTTCATAGTCTTGTGCTATGCCTTGTAGCGAGAATAAAGAACAAAAAAATGCCAATGCAAGCACTTTTAAACGACTACTTTGTGATACTATTGTATTTATTTCTTTCATAATTGGTATATATATTTAAATATAAAATTCACTTGTTGAATTATGTATTGTATTGTTTGTTAGCTTTTTAAAGGTAGTTGTAAGATGGTTCTTACATGCTTTCTTTGCTTTGCAAAGATAAGAAAAAATAGTGTGATTATGGCGTTTTTTTTAAAAAAAATAGTAGATTATTTTTTTACCGGGATTGAGAGTGAATATTTTTTGTGAAGAAAAGATAATAAAAAAGGTATAACCCAAATGGTTATACCTTATAATGAAAAATATGCAGACTGTTTTATTTTGCTTTGCCTTGGTTGGCTACACTTTGCATTTTTTTTGCTATTTCTTCGGCATCGCCTAAGAAAAATTCTTTAGTAAGTTTCATATTATCGTCAAATTCGAATATATATGGAACAGCTGTAGGAATGTTGAATTTTATGATTTCTTCGTTTGTCATTCCGCGTAACTCTTTTACTATACCTCTAAGGCTGTTTCCGTGAGCCACAATCATAATTTCATCGTGTTCGCCGAGAGCTTTAAGTATTACATTTTGGTAATAAGGCATAAGGCGTTCGATAGTGTCTTTCAACGATTCTGTCAAAGGTACTTGTTCGTCGGTAAGTTCGTTGTAGCGTGGATCCATGCGAGGGCTTCTTTCGTCGTGCATATCTAATGCAGGTGGTTGCACGTCAAACGAGCGTCGCCACAACAACACTTGGTCATCGCCATATTTAGCTGCTGTTTCGGCTTTGTTTAATCCTTGTATTGCTCCATAGCTTTTTTCGTTCAAACGCCAGCTTTTTTGTACAGGAAGATAGTCCATATTCATGGCATCTAACACATTGTTTAGAGTTTTTACTGCTCTTTTTAAGTATGAAGTAAAGCACAATTCGGGTTTGTATCCTTCGGCTTTAAGAAGTTTTCCGGCTTCGAATGCTTCTTTACAACCATTTTCGGTTAGGTCTACATCGGTCCAACCTGTGAATAAATTAAGTTTATTCCATTCACTTTCTCCGTGACGTATAAGTATAAGTTTTTTCATATAAAGTATATTTTTCTTTTTATTAATCTGCCTAATAACGCAAGAAATATTTTATTATTGCTTTTTACAATGTTTATTGCAAGTATATATCTATCAGTCCTTCTGGAGCAACGATATATATGGTTTTGTTTTCGCGGTCGACTTTATCGATAATTTGGTCGAGTATAGGAATAAGTATTTCGGTTGTGCCGTTCATTATTTGGAATAGAGGTTGTGCCGGATAGTCTATAACAGAGGCTATGTTTCCGATATTTCCTTTTTTTGCATCTACAACGGCAAAGTTTATTATTTCGTGAAAATAAAATTTCTTACCGGTTAGTTTGGGTAATATACTAAGTGGTAGGAATAAATTTTTTCCTATCAATTTTGTCGACTCTTCGGCTGATAGGTCTTCGAAACGTACCACTGCTTTGTTTCCTTTAATGTTTATTGATTCGATAAAATAGGGGAGTAGTTTGCCGCCTATTTCTATAAACACCGAATCCATTTCGGCATAATCCATTGGTTCATCAACGTCTAAAAAGAAAACCACTTCGCCTTTGTAGCCAAAGGGTTTGGTTATTTTGCCTAACTGAAAGCAATCTTTTATTTCCATTTATGCTTGATTGTATATTTATGTATGCATAGTTTTATTTATTGCAAAAACAAGGAAGCATTGCCTTTTTTTGGGGGCAACAACTTCCTTTTTTATTAAGCAACAAATATATTTACTTTTTACGAGTCAATACCGCTTTTACTTTTGCTATGATATCGGTTGCTTTTAAATGATAGTTTACAAGCATTTGCTCGGGTGTTCCCGATTCGCCGAATTTATCATCTACAGCTACGTATTCCATAGGGGTGGGGTAGTTTAGAGCCAATGTTTGAGCCACACTATCTCCTAAGCCTCCGTTGTATAAATGTTCTTCGCATGTAACCACAGCACCTGTCTTTTTTGCTGATTTTATGATAGCTTCAGTGTCCAAAGGTTTTATGGTGTGTATGTTTATTACTTCGGCTGATATGCCTTCTGTTTCAAGAACTTTGGCGGCTTCTAATGCTTCCCATACCAAATGTCCGGTAGCTATTATGGACACATCTGTTCCTTCGTTCATCATTTGAGCCTTTCCTATTACAAACTCTTGGTTTTCGTCAGTAAAGTTTGGCATCTTTGGGCGACCGAATCTCAAATATACAGGACCATTATGACGCATGGCAGCTATGGTGGCAGCATGTGTTTGGTTGGCATCGCATGGTACTAATACTGTCATATTTGGCAATGCTTTCATCAATGCTATGTCTTCCATGGTTTGGTGTGTGGCACCATCTTCGCCTAATGTTACACCTGCGTGCGAACCGCATATTTTTACATTTTTATTGGAATAAGCCACCACTTGGCGTATTTGGTCGTATACACGTCCTGTTACAAATTCCGCAAATCCACCTACAAAAGGAATTTTTCCCGACAACGAAAGTCCTGCAGCTATGCCTACCATATTGGCTTCGGCAATACCACATTGGATAAAGCGTTCGGGATAAGCTTTTGCAAAACCATCCATTTTTACAGATCCTGTAACGTCGGCCGATAATGCTATTACTTCGGGATTTTGTGCCCCGGCTTCTACCAAACCTTCTCCAAAACCGCTACGAAGGTCTTTCATCTTCTTATTTTCGTAAGTTTTCATCTATATGTTTTTTATTTGATTTCAAAATAATTATTATTTGTTCGTTGTTTCGAGATCTATTTTATCGCATCATTATGTTGGTTGTAGTGCCCGCTTCGACTCTGAATTTTTGTGTAGTAGTGGTTGCTTCTACTTCGTTATCAATAGGAGTCAATATTGCTACATAGTCGCCGGGCATTAGTAATATACGTTCCGATGCTTTGCCGGAATCCAAATCGCATACATATTTCCATTCCCCTTCGTCAACCACGAATATGCTACCTCGTGTGATGGTGTTGGGTTTGGTTATGTTGATAAGACCGGGTGTCGGTATCATCAAATCGGTATTCGATACATGTTGTATATCTACACCGTTTAATATTATGTATGGTGTGGATAATATTTCTATGTCGTATCGACCTGTTTGATATGCTACTTTTTCGCCTATTGTTTGGATATTCACTATTTCTTTTTCATCATGTTTTCTTACCACTATAGGGTATTCCGGTATTTGATATTTGGTGCGTTTGGCTTCGTAATTGATAGATAAAAATCCTTGTTCAATCTCGAAAGTTATATTATTGGTTTTGTTGTGATCAAATGTAATATTAGCTTTGGCAACCGAAGGTTTTGAACACACTTCGATATTGTATGAAATAAGAGGGTCAAGGGTGAAGGTTGCATTCTTGTCCGACGAATATATTGTTTGATATTTTGCTACCCCTGTTTGTGCATCATAGAAAATAATTGGGAGAGATGTTTCGTAGCTCATTCCCGATAAATCTTTTATTTCTATTTCCACTTCGGCTTTTTCTTCTGATAGGGTAAAAACATCGTACAATGATTGTGTGTATTGTTCTTCTTGTGGAATATGAATAAACTTTCCTGCACAATTTAGATTGCTTTGAAAGTTTTCTTCCTTGCCTATTCCCAATACAAACGTTTTCACTACCACTCCACTATTTTGCACTTGTCGTGCCACTTCGCATATAGACCCTTCGCAGTCGTCCATTCCATCGGTGATGATAACTATTATGTTGCGCGAATTACCGGTAGGAGGAAAGTCGTTGAGCGAACTTGATAGTGCTGTTGCTGCTTCGCAACCGCCTTGCGGTACGAGAGTCTTTATTTTGCTACGTAGCTTGTATATATTGTCTTTTTCGAATGGTACTTCGAGCCGTGTTCCGTACGATTTTTTATTTAAATGTCCAAATACACGGAGTGCCACATCTATTTCGTTTTTGTTGCTGATGCTATCCAAAAAGCGTAGTAGCACGGTTTGTGTTACTTTTATTTTGGAGTCGCTTTGCCATTTATCCCACATACTATTGGAGCAGTCGAGTATAAGCAATACCCGTGTTTTGTCAGGAGTAGAGGTCTCCGAACTGCTTTTTTGTGCCATTCCATTGATAGACGTAACACAAAAAACAAATAGTATTACTAATATTTTCATTATTCTCATTACCAACAACAAATTATGTTATCTGTTTTTAGTAGTCGCCCAAGGTTTCTTTTAGTTGAGCCAAAGCACGTTCTAGCTCATCGTTGCTTGGTGCTACACCATGGTATTTGTTGGTGCCTTGCATAAAGTCTACACCATATCCCATTTCGGTTTTCATCAATATTACTACCGGTTTGCCTTTGCCTGTAAGCGATTTTGCAGTAGCAAATGCATCAAGCATTTGTTGCATATCGTTGCCATTTTCTACTTCTACTACTTGCCAATCAAAAGCTTCCCATTTTTTCTTTAGGTCGCCAAGCGAAAGTACTTCATCGGTGGTACCATCAATTTGTTGACGATTGTAGTCCACTGTAGCTATCAAGTTGTCTACTCCTTTGGCTCCGGCATACATTGCGGCTTCCCATATTTGACCTTCTTCCAATTCGCCGTCGCCGTGAAGGGTGTATATTATTTTATTGTCGTTGTCCATTTTTTTTGCTATGGCAGCACCTATCGCTACCGATAATCCTTGTCCCAACGAACCTGATGCCATGCGTATGCCAGGCAATCCATGTTCGGTAGATGGGTGCCCTTGTAGGCGAGTGCCAAAAACGCGGAAAGTGTTAAGTTCTTTTACAGGGAAATATCCGCAACGTGCCATTACACTATATAGCACGGGTGTTATATGACCATTCGACATAAAGAACATATCCGAGCCTTTGCCATCCATGGTAAAATGGGCGGGATTGTGTTCCATAACATTAAAAAATAATGCTGTCATAAATTCTGTACAACCCAACGAGCCACCGGGATGCCCCGAATTAACAGCGTTGGTCATTCTTACGATGTCTCTACGAACTTGTGTCGCAGTGTTTTGTAATTCCAATATATTTGCCATTTGCTTAGTTTTTATTTTGCAAAGATACGAATTTATTTAATATGGTGCTACTATATGTAGGCTAAAAATTATATCTCTGTATTAAATACTCAAAACTTCTTTGAACCTAATGCCTGGTTTTTCTCTCATATAGAATAGAAATGTTTTGTACGATACATTTATGTGGCATAGTGATGTTCTTCTATCAATATAATAAATCCTACTAACTCGTTATAAAAGTTTTTTCAGCCTTTTTTTTGTCGATTGTAATTTTGGATTCTAAGCTTTGTAATATACTTTTTTGTGTGGATCAAAAAATATTTTGTCAAGGAATCGAAAACAAATGAAAGCGGATTTGCAATCTTTGGCAGAATAGTCTTAACTAATGGATACATAATGTGTTTGGCTATATGTATGATGAATTTGATTATTTTTGGCGAGTAAAGATGTCGAAAATGTAAATAATAATATCTTTTTATTCAAAAAACATTGCTGTTTTGGATATTTTGGTTGAAAAACTATGAGATAATATGTATCGTTTAATCAGTATGTTATGCTTTATATGATAAAAAATATTGCAAAAAAGTTGTCAGATTGAAATAAAAGTAGTACCTTTGCAAACGATTTAATCAAATAATGGTGGGTGTAGCTCAGCTGGTTAGAGTGCCGGATTGTGGTTCCGAAGGTCGTGGGTTCGAATCCCATCTCCCACCCAATAGAGAGAGAATGACGGATGTTGTTCTCTCTTTTCTTTTTGTGGTAGTTGTGGTGTATGGTAGTTGTGGATAGTGTTTGTAATAAAAAAAACGTTAGGTGCTTAATAAACACCTAACGTAACAAACAAATTTATACACTAAAACATGAGGATTTAGATTTATTCAGAGTACTCCTTTAATCGGTTGATTAATTTTTTTCGGCAAAAGAAAATTCTGCTTTTTACAGTACCGATAGAGAGATTGAGTTCTTCAGCAATTTCTTTGTATTTATACCCTTTGTACTGCATTTCGAAGGGTATACGCTGTTCGTCCGAAATACTGCCGATAGCTTCTCTTAATTCTTTTACGCTCAATTCGGCTTCGGGCATGCCATACGAGCTTTTGCTCGATGTGTTTAAATAATAGGCATCTTCGGTCCGGTCTATTATAGTGGCCGATTTTAACGACCTGCGATAGTTGTTTATAAACGTGTTTCGCATAATAGTGTAGGTCCATGCCTTCAAATTCGTGTTGTCTTCGAATTTGTCGCGATAGATTAATGCTTTTAAAAATGTGTCTTGCACTAAATCTTTTGCATCATCTCTGTTGTTGGTTAACGAATATGCATAATATTCTAAACCTTCTTTTAGCTTGATCAAACAAGCATTAAATTCTGAGTTTTCCATAATTTTATTATTATTTCTTTTATAAAACTATTGTAGCAAAAAGAGTGCCAAACTCGACTAAAAAAAAATTTTTTTTTTCGAAAACTGCAAAAATGAAACTTTTTTTTCGTTTATTAAGTATAATATTAATATTTATTGTTATTATTCGGAAGAATTATGGTAGAAATTATATGTAAAGATAAAATAGAATTGCATCAGGTTGCAAGGTCGTTGTTGGAAACATTTGCTAACGATAGATTTTTCGCATTCTTTGGCAATATGGGAGTAGGCAAAACCACTTTAATAAAAGAAATATGTGCAATGTTAGGAGTAACCGATAATGTTTGCAGTCCTACGTTTTCTATTGTTAATGAATATGTAGGCAGTGATGGAATGTCAATATTTCATTTTGATTTTTATCGGTTGAAAAATATCGAAGAAACATACGATATGGGATACGAAGAATATTTTTATAGTGGTAATTATTGTTTTGTAGAGTGGTCTGAGAAAGTAGAAACACTTTTACCTGATACATATATAAGAATAGACATAGTTGAAGAAGGCAATGGCGTTCGCAAATTTATGGCAAAAAGAATAGTAACTTAAAAAAGGATTATATGGAATTAGATATTTCGCATGCAACATTGGAGAAATTGCTTACTCAAACCTCGCTTAAGCAACGATATGTAATAGGTGTTCCTCTCGAACGAGAAATCGATGAGCATCGTGTAGGACTTACTCCTCGGGCTGTTTTGTTACTGATAGAAGCCGGGCACGAAGTGAGAGTTGAAGCTAATGCCGGTGCTATGGCAGGCTTTAACAATGTGGACTATGTGGAAGTAGGTGCTTCGATTGTAGGAATAGAAGAAGTGTTTGATGTTGATGTTATTTTTAAAATTTTGCCTCTAAATTTGATGGAAATAGAAAGGTTGAGATACAATGCAGTAGTCTTTTCTATAGCCAATCGCACGCAAAGCAAACAATATTTTTCGTCTTTGTCAAAAAAGAAAGTTACAGCTATTGCATACAATAAGTTGAGGGGCAGTAAGGGAAACCTTATTGTGATGGATGCTGTATGTAAGATAATAGGCAACGCTTGTCCGCTTATTGCCGGAGAGTATTTTTCGTCGTGCCACAAAGACAATGGATATATAATAGGTTCTGTAGCCGGCACTCCACCAACCGAAATAGTGTTTTTGGGTGCCACCAAAGTAACCGAAACGGCAGCAAGAATATTTCTTTCGATGGAAGCATCTGTAAAGATATTCGACCGTTCGTTGTCGCGATTGCAAGAGATTAAAAACGTTTTGGGTCGCTCTATATATACGGCGGCTTTGTATCACGACTTGTTTCAAGATGCCTTGTCGAAAGCCGATTTGGTTATTGCCGATTCCTTTTCAAATGAAGAAGGTGAATATTTTATAACCGAAGATATGGTAAAAAGAATGAAATGCGACAGTTTGATAATAGATGTGGGAATAGCTCGTGGATCGAGTGTTGAAACATCAACGCCCACTACTGTTAAAGATCCGGTGATTGTAAGGCATGGTGTGTCGCACTATTGTGTGCCTAATATTGCCACTCGTTTTCCGGGTGTGTCGTCCGAGGCATTTACAAATGTTCTTTTGCCTATTTTGTTAGAGTTCTCTAAGGGGTATTCTTTTCACGATTTGCTGTTATTGTATAAGAGTTTGCGAACAGGGGTCTATATGTACAGAGGAATAATAACGGACGAAATGATAGCCAAAAAATATGATTTCAGTCTTAGAAAATTAGATATATTATTGGATATGCCGATGTGTTAATAGGTTAATAGATACATAAATAAAAAATAAATTTGATAGTTTCCATTTTATTTTGTAATTTTGCCACAAAATACGAGTAAGAAAAAATGTTTTATAACAGATATAAAAAGATAACAGAATGTCAGATAGCCTTGTAATTATACCAACATATAATGAGAAAGAAAATATAGAAAAAATTATTCGCAAAGTATTTTCTTTAGCTAAAGAATTTAATATTCTTATTGTCGAAGATAACTCTCCTGATGGTACTGCCGATATAGTAAAACGCTTGATGGAAGAGTTTCCGAATAAATTGTTTATCAAAGAGCGTAAGGGTAAATTGGGATTAGGTACTGCTTATCTCGATGGTTTTCGTTGGGCTTTGGAACGCGATTATCAATATGTGTTCGAAATGGATGCCGATTTTTCTCACAACCCCGATGATTTGGAACGTTTGTACGAAGCTTGTTCTTCGGGACGAGGCGACGTTGCTGTGGGTTCGAGATACGTTGATGGTAAAATCAGTGTTGTCAATTGGCCTATTATGCGTTTGCTGATGTCCTACTATGCTTCGGCTTACGTAAGATTCGTTACCGGTATGAAAGTGTATGATGCTACAGCCGGTTTTGTATGTTACACTCGTCGAGTATTAGAAAAAATGAATTTCGACAAAGTGCAGTTTATCGGATATGCTTTCCAAATAGAGATGAAGTATACTGCCACCAAGCTTGGTTTTAAAATTGCCGAAGTGCCTATTATATTTACCGACCGTGTGCTTGGTACTTCAAAGATGAGTATGAAAATATTCAAAGAAGCATTCTTTGGTGTATTTTCGTTGCGATTCCGTAATTGGAAAAAATATTAAGCATTCTTTTTCAGCCAATATATGCTATCCGAGATGGCTTGTTCCAAAGTTGTTTCGGGTAGCTTTAATTCTTTTTTGGCTTTGGAGTTGTTGTAGTATTCTTTTACGCATAGTTGGCGAGTGTTTCGCCTACATACCTGTGTTTTTATTCCTACCTTATGCAATAGGTCGCCCAACAATCCCACACCATTTGTTATCCACCCGGGTATGGTTATAAGTATTTGGCGATATTGACATATTTGTTTTTGTAAAGTGTAGAATTCAAATAGAGTTTTGCTGTGTGCCGTGGCTATGTATTTTTCGCCATTGCGTCCCATTGTCAGTGCATTGGTGGCGGCGGTGGCTACATCTTTTACATGCACAAACGATTTGCCTCCCGATGGTGCTATCATTATAGGTTTTTTGTATGCCATTAGTAGTAGCTGTCCCGAACTGGGCTTGGTGTCGTAGGCTCCAATCATAAATCCGGGGTTTATAATAATTATGTGTCTGTCCTTTTTTTTCGATGCTTCGATGAATAGATTTTCGGCTTCCTTTTTGGTAATGGCATAGTACGACTGCGTGAATGGCTCTTGCATTTCGGCAGTTTCGTCGGAGGGGTGCTCAGGAGTGCCATAGCCTATGGTGTTCAGTGTGCTGATGTACACTATGGTGTTTATGTTTAGACGTTCGGCTACCGCTATCACGGTTTCCGAACCTTTTACATTTACGGCATAAAACTCATCATAGTTCAAACTCATATCGGTGGCTGAAGCCGCATGTATTATGGCATCGCAGCCTTCGGCACTTTCCAATAGCTGTTCATAATTGGCAAAACTACCTTTATGTATGTTTAGGTTAGGGTGTTTTATCAGCACATTTTCGGGATTGCGAACAATGGCTGTTATCTTATGATTTTCGGCTATCAGCTGTTTTATAATGTTATGCCCGAGCAGTCCGTTGCCTCCTGTTAGTAGTACTTTCATCTTTTTTTTCAGATTTGGTTAGTGGGCTTCGAGCCAATTGTCGCCCATATCGGTGCTTACCTCTATAGGTATATCCAATGGTAGGGCATTTATCATCTCGTTGCGTACTATGGTAGTTACTTCGTCTATTTCGGGTTTGTATACGTCAAACACCAATTCGTCGTGTACTTGAAGTATCATTTTTGATTTTAGTTGTTTGGCTTCAAAAGCTTTGTATATGTTGTTCATGGCTATCTTTATCATGTCGGCCGAAGTGCCTTGTATGGGCATATTCACCGAGTTTCGTTCGGCAAAGTTTTTGAGTCCGGCATTTCGCGAGTTGATGTCGGGAAGGTAGCGTCGGCGACCAAGCATTGTTTGGGCATAACCATATTGGCGTGCAAACTCGATGTTGCTTTCTATGTAGTTCTTTATGTCGGGATATTGCAAAAAGTATTCATCTATCAGTGTGGCGGCTTCTTTGCGTGGTATACCCAGCTGTTCCGACAAACCAAATGCCGATATGCCATATATTATGCCAAAGTTTACCGATTTGGCATTGCGACGTAATTCGGGTGTTACTTGCTCCATAGCTATATTATATATCTTGGCAGCGGTGGCTGTATGTATATCATATTTGTTGGTAAAGGCCTCTATCATGTGGCGATCGTGGCTTAGCGATGCTATTATTCGCAGTTCTATTTGCGAGTAATCGGCTGCCAGCAGTATATAGTCGTCATTGCGAGGAACAAAGGCTTTACGTATTTCTCTGCCACGCTCGGTACGTATGGGTATGTTTTGCAGATTGGGGTTGTTCGAACTCAACCGTCCTGTGGCTGTAACAGTTTGGTTAAAGGTGGTGTGCAAGCGATTGGTAGCCCCTGATATTAGTTTGGGAAAAGCGTCAAGGTAGGTGCTGATGAGCTTCGATAGCGAGCGATACTCCAATATCAGTGGCACTATAGGGTGCTTATCTATCATTTTTTGCAACACATCTTCGGCTGTGGAGTATTGTTTGGTGGCTGTTTTGGGTGCTTTGTCCACTATCTTCAAATGGTCAAATAGCACTTCGCCAAGTTGCTTGGGCGAACCTATGTTGAATGTTTTTTCGGCGTATGAGTATATCTGTTGTTCTATTTCGTTTTTCTCGTTTTGCAGTTGTGCCGAATATTCTTTTAGGTATTCGGTGTCTATTCTCACTCCTTCGCGTTCCATGCTTAGCAGCACATCTACCAGTGGCATTTCTATTTCGGCAAATAGTTTTTCCACCTTTGTTTTTTGCATTTCTATGCTTAAAGAGTCTTGTAGGCGTAGTATTATGTCGGCTCTTTGGCAGGCTATGTGGGTTAATAGTGAGGGGTCGATGGTTTCAAAATCGGTTTGGTGGTTCTTGGAATTGCTTTTCCCTATAAGCGATTCCAGGTCGTAAATGTCGGTGTTTAGTATGTTCGAGGCTATAAAGTCGAGGGTGTGGCGTGCTTCGGAGTATAGCAGATAGTGGGCTATCTGCACATCGAAAATTGTTCCTTTTATAGTTATGGCTTTTGTGGCAATCAGCTTATGTTTCAGTTCTTTGGTATTGTAGGCAGCTTTGGCTATGTTTTCGGCTTGCAGTATTTGGCAAGCCAAGTCCCAACTGTCGTTATCTTTCAGTGGCATATAGGCTGCCATGCCTTCGCCGTAGGCAAATGCTATGCCTTCTATATTAGTGTCGGCACTAAGCAGGTATATGCCTATGCGTTCTTGTTTAAGAAGGTCGTTTTTCAGTTGCTCTCTTTTTTCTTCGTTGTCTGCGTATGTATATATAGTGTCCGTAGTGGTTTGCGGTAGCGGAGTGGGGGTAGGGGAAGTAGCAGCAGGCGTGTCGAATAGTGTGGGTTGATCAAAGTTGGTGGCTTTGGCAGCTTTGGCTTTTTTTGTGGTGGTGTTGCTTAGGTTTACATAGCTTTCGGGATCCGATACCGAATAGTCGGTAAAGAACTTTTTGGCAAAGTTTCTAAACTCCAGTTCGTCGAAGAGTTCTTTCAAACGAACATAGTTGGGTGTTTTCATCAATAGCTCACCGGGGTCGAAGTCTATAGGTGCATTGGTTTCTATGGTGGCAAGCTCTTTCGAAAAGAGTGCTTGGTCGGCATGTTCTTTTACAAGGTTTCGTAGTTTTTCGTTGGCTATCTTGTCGGCATTGGCTATCATGTTTTCGATGGAGCCGAACTCTGTCACAAGCTGTTTGGCTTTCTTTTCGCCTATGCCGGGTATGCCCGGAATATTGTCCGATGCGTCGCCCCATAGCCCTAATATATCTATAACCTGTTCGCAACGTGCTACCGAGAATTTCTCCATTATTTCGTTCACTCCCAATATCTCATCGGGGCGTCCCATTCTTCCAAACCGATACATCGATATCTGTGGCGACACCAATTGTCCAAAGTCTTTATCGGGTGTTACCATCAATACTTCAAAACCTTCTTTTTCGGCTTTCTTGGATAGTGTGCCTATCACGTCGTCGGCTTCGTAGCCTTCGCAGGTGAGTATGGGAATTTCAAAACCTCTTATTATTTCTTTGATGTAAGGCAGTGCCAATTGTATGTCTTCGGGCATGGCATCGCGGTTGGCTTTGTATTGCTCAAACTTTTCGTGCCTGAAAGTGGGAGCCTGCAAATCAAAAGCCACTCCTATGTGAGTAGGTTTCTGACTGCGTATAAGGTCATACATAGTGGTGGTGAAGCCCAAAACGGCCGAGGTGTTCAACCCCTTCGAGTTGATGCGAGGGTTGCGGTTCAAGGCATAGTAGGCACGGTATACAATGGCCATACCATCAAGGAGTAGAAGTTTCTTTTCCATCTTATATTTATGTTTTTTCGAACTGCAAATTTACGCAAAATTATTCACAAAATGGCGAGGTGGATAAAATAATTGTAAACAAAGCTGTGTATAATTTGCACAATTAGTTCAAAAAATGTATTTTTGCACAATGTTTCGCAATGGCGGAATATTGTGCAAATGATTATTAATCAATAAAATATTTAAGGAGAAATATATATGGGAAGAGCGTTTGAATACCGAAAAGCTCGCAAAATGAAACGTTGGGGCAATATGGCTCGTACGTTTACCAGGATAGGACGTGAAATAGAAATAGCAGTAAAAGCCGGTGGTCCCGACCCCGATTCTAATGCTCGTTTGCGTTTGTTGATACAAAATGCACGTACCGAAAATATGCCTAAAGAAAATGTGGAACGTGCAATAAAACGTGCCGTATCGAAAGACACTACTGCTTACAAAGAAGTGGTATACGATGGCAAAGGCCCTTATGGTATAGCTATAGTGGTGGAAACAGCCACCGACAATCCTACTCGTACTGTGGCTAATGTGCGTGCCGCTTTTGTACGTGGAAAAGGCGAATTGGGCACTATGGGTATGAACGACTTTATGTTTGAACGTAAGTGCAGTTTCGTAGTGGCATACAAAGAGGGTATAGATATGGACGAGTTGGAACTTGAAATGATAGATTGCGGTATCGACGAAATGTTTCGCGACGAAGACGAAATACTTATATATGCCGATTTCCAAAACTTCGGACCTATACAAAAATATTTGGAAGACAACAGCTTCGAAATTAAATCGTTTAAGTTTGAACGTATACCTACCGACCTTCGTCAGCTTACCGAAGAGCAACAAGAAGAGGTAAACAAACTGCTCGAACGTTTGGAAGACGACGATGATGTAACCAATATATTCCACAATATGGCATAGGCTTTCGATGGCTGGAGACCATTGCCGGGGGGGCGAAGCACGTTCTTTTTCGGAATTATATATTCATGAAGTTACGGACGGTTTCGCCCCCTTTTGTTGTCTTGACTATAGAATATTTATTTCCAAAAAATAAATATTCCACATCCGTAGATACGTGCCGTAGCATGCCTACACCATTTGCATAACAACGAGATATATATCTAAACAAATTATCCTATATGTGTTATCTATGTAGCATATATAAGGCAACTTTTAGAAGTTGCCTAGAGCCGGCAACTCTCGCCTCCTTACTTTCACAACCTCACATCGTTGATCCATAGCCCTCCCAAAGCCTTTGGGAAGGTCTCCCAATGGCTTTGGGAAGGTGCCCCAATGGCTTTGGGGAGGTTCCCCAAAGGCTTTGGGAGGGTTCCCCAAAGGGTTTGGGGAGTGTTCCCAAAGGCTTTGGGAAACCATGCTTTCAAGCAGCAGAGGTTTGCATGGCAAGCAGCAGAACTTTTGTTGCTAAAAATTATATCTAAACTCTAAAAAAGGCTGACTTCGATTTTGAAGTTCAGCCCTTTTTAATTATATTAGAGTTGTCACACTAAAATATGATTATGAGCAAAAGTACACATTTCTTCGGACAGCCGGTTTTTGGGTAATTAATGATAGTAGAAATTAAAGTGTCTTTATAGACTCTATTTGTAGTCCAAAAGACTAATGCTTCCAACACCGTTTCCAAAGATGGTGGAAGCGGTGGAACAGATCCTAATTCAACTCCCGATGATGGTGGTTTTGCAGGATAACGAGCTCTAATCCCTAAAACAACAAAAAAACGTCGAAACCTTTTGGTTTTCGGCGTTTTTTGTTTTGATGAGAAATATGGTTTGATTAATGTTGTTGCCTAAAACGTTAGTGTCAAGCCTAAACTTGGCATTATGGGCAGTTGATCTACGCGTTCGAATGTCAAGCGGTTAAAGTAAAACATATTCTCGCGGTTGTATACGTTGGTTACACTTGCGTTTACTTCCAATATAGAGCGACGTCCTAATGAGAATTTTCTTTTTGCCGATATGTCGAGACGGTGGTAGTATGGCAGTCGTCCTTGGTTTATGGCTGAATAGTATATTCCCATTTCGCCGTTGGCATCGGTATAGTTGGTGTTGATGTTGTCGAAAGGCAAAAATTCGTATATGCCTCTTGTTTTGGTGTAGGGGAAACCGCTACCAAAATTCCATCTGGCACTAAACTCCCATTCTCGCGAGTCGCCGGCGGTGTAGGTAAGCATGGTGTTGATGTTGTGTCGGCGGTCGTAGTGTGGGTTGTAGGTGCCTTCGGCTTCGTTGGTGCGTTCTATGTATCCCAACGAGTAGGCTATCCAAAGATATATTTTGTCGTATGAGTATTTGGCATTGAAGTCGATGCCATAGGCTTTGCCTTTTTCTATCACAAAGTCGGTGCGTAGGTATTCGGGTTTTTCGTAGGCTCCGCCTTCTTGGTATTCGGGCGAGTTGTCGTACATCTTGTTGCGGTTCATATTTATCAGTTGTGAGAAGTTTTTGAAATATGGTTCCACATTCACTTGCAGGTATTCGTTTATGTCGTATTCCACACCTAATATTATATGTTGTGCTTTTTGTATAAAGCTCGATACTTCTTCTCCGTCGAAGGTTGACGAAATACCTAAGTTTTCCGAGCCTGTAAGGAATCCTGTAAATAGGTTCACCACGTCGTTGTCCGATTTTGCATCGAGGAAGTTTTGGCTATAAAGACCGGTGGCGAGTTTGAAACGTAGTTTGTCGGTGGCGTTGTATTTAATGGCCAATCGTGGTTCGGGGCTCACTTCGGCCACCGAGGCATAATATATAAATCGGAAACCGGGGTCTAAAAGCCATTTTCCTTTTTTGATATTGTATGTTACAAAAGCTGCCATTTCGCTGGTGTTTTCGGTTTGGCTGAAATGGCGACCATACGAATTATAAAAGTCGTATTCGGTGCCATAGCCTTCGAGGTCGACACCATATTTCAGTTTGTTGTTGCCGATAAAGTAGGTCATGTGCAATCCAAAAGTAAAACCGTTTATGCGGCTCGACTTTGGGAACCCCGATTTGTCTTGCAGCGTTATTTTGTAATCGGAGTAGGCAAAGTTGCCTTCCATAATGGCGTTGTTGCTTGTTACGGCAGCAAAGTTGGCTCCGCCTCCGTAGTTGTACCAGTTGTAATCGGCAATGGCTTGATAGTTCGACACTTCGTCGGTGTAGTTAAAACCAAACAGGCTTATCTTGCTTCCGTTTTCCGATTGCAGGGTCAGTTTGCCATAAAGGTCCATAAAGTCGTATGGCAATCCGTTATTCATGTAGGGGTAAAATATCTCCGATGATTTTGAAAGATACGAGTTTTTTGCTGTTATCAAATATGTTATGGTGCTTTTGCTGGTTTCCGACTCGCGTTTCAATGGCCCTTCCAATATCATGCTTGCACCCAAAGTGGTTATTCCTATCTTTCCCGTGTGGTGGCGTTTGTTGCCATCGCGGGTGGTGATGTCCATAATCGACGATAGTCTGCCGCCATATTCGGCACCAAAGCCTCCGGTGTAGATGTCGGCACTGAGTATAACATCGGTTTCGAACACCGAAAATAAACCTATCGAGTGGAATGGATTGTACACAGCCATGCCATCAAGCAGTGTTTTGTTTTGAATCATCGACCCTCCTCTGATGTATAGTTGTCCCCCTTGGTCGCCCGTAAAGGTAACACCCGGTAGTATTTGTAGGTATTGAGCCAAGTCGGCTTGTCCGCCTATCGAGGGCATTTGTTGTATTTGCTTGGGCGAAATCTTTTCTACCGATACGGTGGTTTCCAATTTGCGTTCTTCGCGGTTGCCCTTCACTTTTATTTCTTTAAGGGTGTGCGATGCTTCTTTGATGTATATTTTCTTTGTAACTACTTGTCGGTTCGATAGTGATATTTCTTCCGAGTAATCTTCAAAACCTACATAGCACAAGGTGAGTGTATATTTGCCATCGGGAATTTTATTGATGGAAAAAAAACCGTTGATGTCGGTTGCCACTCCATAGTTGGTACCGGCAAGCACAACGTTGGCAAAGGGTATTGCTTCGCCACTGTTGTTGTCGTAAACAAAGCCTTTGATGGTGTTTTGTGAAAATAGCGATAAAGAGGATAGCGTTAGTGCTATCAATAGTATACTCTTCTTCATTTTTTAGTGTAATATCTTAAATAATAATTCTTTTAATAATTCTCCGTCGGTTATTGTTCCTGTGTTTTCGATACCTTTCGACTTAAGGTCGGCGGTTTTCAGATAGCCTATTATAGTGGCAAGTTTGGGCAACGAATAGTTTGCGGCTGCTATTTGGTAATCTTGCAAATAATAAGGGTGTATGCCCAAAATGGATGGTGCATTACTTTTGTCGTCCAATTGATGATATACCATAATTTTGATAAAGTAGGCATAAAGGTTTGGCAAAATAGCTTGTATGGAGTTCTCTTTGGGATTGGCGGCAAAGTGGTTGATTATTTTATTGCATTTAAGCACGTCTTTTCGGCCAATGGCATTCTGCAACTCAAACACATTGTAGTCTTTGCTTATCCCGATGTTTTCTTCTATTATGGATTCTGTTATTTTGCTCCCTTTGGGTAGGCTAATGAAGACTTTGGATAGTTCGTTTACAATTTTGCTGAGTTCGTTGCCTATCGATTCGGCTATTATTGCAGCTCCACGTGGCGATATGTCGTAACCATTTTCGCGCACATACGCCGTTACCCATTCCGGTATTTTGTAATCTTTTAGTTTATCTTTTTCAAACACCACGCCGTGTTTGGCTATCGATTTGTATGCCACACTGCGTTTGTCCATCTTTTTGTGGCGGTAGCAAAAAACCAAAACTGTTTGAGGTTGTGGGTTGTCCAAATAAAGGGGCAACTGATCCCATTTGCGAATATCTTGGGCTTCTTTTACCAAAATCAACTGATATGGCGACATTACGGGAAAACGACGTGCCATGGTTATGATGGTTTCCATTGAAGTGTCTCTGCCATAGATAATTGTTTGGTCAAAATCGCGGAAATCTTCGGGTAGAAATTGATGCTCAAAGAAATCCGAGATGGTATCTATTCCATGGTTTTCTTCGCCGGTGAGCAAGTAGATATTTTTCACCTTTCCACTTTTTAAATCCGATATAAGTTGGGTTTCTGTTACTGCCATTTGTTGTGTTTTAGCTTGCAAAAGTACTACTTTTTTGTGGTATAGACTCCTATCGGCGTGTTAAAAATATAAAACACAACGGATGTGTTTGTAAGTCTTTGTATTCCATCAAGCTATCTTTTGCTGTGTGGAAAGCTTTGCATATAGGGCAAACTCCGCCCGATTGGTTGAATATACTCTATGTTATTCCTTTTTTACAGGCTGATACTGTTCATCGGTTGCAAAAAAAATGCTAGTGATGTTATTTTTCCAGTGTTTTTTGCACATTATACTTTACACATTGTACAATATAATATTTCTATAAAACGTTTTACATACAACTTGTTCCGATTTGAACAGATTGCAAGACTTGGAATTAAACAAAGTGTAAACAATATAATAATCTGAAAAATAAATATATAACAAGAAGGTAAATAATGCAAGAATAGAATTTAGATGTTAAAACAGTCTATTTATTTGGATAGTTTAAATAAATAATGTACTTTTGCAGATTGAAAATTCTAGCAAAATAGTAAAGGTAGGTTCTCTATTTTGTTAGAAAATGAATTTTTAGAACCTACCTTATCCTTTACCTTGATACTATAATAATAGGAGGTTAATAAAATGAAGATAAAGGTCAGTTTGTTGTTATTGTTGTTTAATTTACAGTTGCAAGGACAGATAGTATTGGAACGTCCCGACTTTTCGGTTGGCAATTTTTACTATCGGATTATAGTTCCCGGACAAGAAGTTGAATTAGTTCCTGATCCTGAAGGGTGTGTATATTATACGGGCGATATTGTGGTGCCTGATACTGTAGAATATGAAGGTGTTGTGTATAATGTAACGTCGATTGGCGAATATGTATTTTATAATGCGATATTAAATTCTATTGTATTGCCAAAATCTATTAAGTCATTATCTAATAATTCTTTCAGTAGAGCTGAAATACGACAAGATTTATTGTTGCCGGATTCATTACATTCTATAGGAGAGTGTGCATTTTTAGGAGTTGGTGGAGTAACGAATATTTTTGTTCCAAGAAAAGTAGAAAATATAGGACTTAAAGCATTTGGGACTATGCTTAATTTGCAAAATATTTATGTGGATACATTAAATCAGTATTACACATCGCTGGATGGTGTCTTATATAACAAAGAAAAAACAAAACTTATATCTTTTCCGCCGGCAATAACGGGGAGGTATATTATACCTACCGATACAAGAATTATCGGAACCTGTGCGTTTGAGAATTGTAAAATAAATGAAATTGTTATTCCGAACACTGTTGCCATATTAGAAGAAGCATCTTTTTCGGTGTGTGTGAATTTGACAAAAATACATATTCCTGCGTCTGTAGCATGTATACGAGGTGGAGTATTTAGGGGATGTAAAAATCTTAGAGATTTTTCTATAGACACACTAAATTCTAATTACAAGATAGTTGATAATGTACTTTATAGTATAAATATGGATACTCTTCATTCTCATCATTTAGCGAGTGATAGTGTTTGTGTTGTTAATGGTGTAAAAATAATAGGAGTAGATGCGTTTGCTGCTACCGCGAATTTAAAAGTAGTTGTATTGCCCGAAGGAGTTGAAGAATTACAATATGGAGCTTTCCAATCAAGTAATATAAGGACTATTTATTTGCCTCAAACATTAAAAAGCATCGGCGAAAGTGCTTTTTGGGAAACTAGATTATTAAAAAAAGTGAATATCCCAAATTCAGTGAATTATTTGGGTAATGAGTGTTTTTATGGAAGTGGTTTAACTGTAGTTAAGATGTCTGATTCTGTAAAAATTATTCCATATAATGCATTTACATATTGTTTTGATTTAGAGTCTTATTCAGGCGGAGCATCTGTTGAGAGAATAGAGGAATATGCATTTACATACTGTTCGAGTCTTTCAGGAAAAATTATTTTTCCAAATACACTTAAGGTTATAGAATCTTTTGCATTTTTTGCTACTGCTTTAACCGAAATAGAGTTCACAGGAATGGTGGATACTATAGGAAGTAACTCGTTCGAAAGGCTGCTAAAACTTACTTTGCAAAATCCGGAACCTCCATATTTGAAAGGGAAGATAGCAAGTAGTTGCAATAAGATAATAATCCCTTGCGGAGCCACTTCGGCATATATGTCAGACCCTAATTGGAGTAGCTATAACTACGAAGAGGACTGTGGCGGTGTAGAAGAAATAGACCCTCAAAGTACGGTGCAAGTGGTGGCACAGCACCATGCCATAGAGGTGCATAATGCCGAGGAGTATGCGGTGGCTATATACGATGTAATGGGTCGTTGCCATGCCGCCGAGCCTGCCACCGGTCAAAGCCTACGCCACTACCCATTACCCACAGCAGGGGTATACGTGGTGCATATAAACGGTAAGGGATATAAAGTGGTGGTAAGGTAGAAACAAAAGAACAAGGTATAAACAAATAAAATAAAAACCCGTTGGTTGAGTTAATATAGAACATATTTGATATCACCAATGGGTTTAGCTGATGAATAATTGACATACACAACTTTTTTATATTTAGAATTTAAAGTCAACCAACAAATTAATAAATACGTCTTGATATGAATAGAAATATTATATTCAAATTATTGGTGGTGTTTATATTGCTTACACTATCATCGTGCGATAAAAATAAAATTTATTATCCTGCTGATTTTTA
>JAFWZP010000050.1 GCA_017522255.1 Bacteroidales bacterium
ACAAGAATATTAAAATAAATTATAATGCATAATTGAAAATAAAATTGTACCTTTGCAAAACAATTATACACTAATATAATACTAAAATATAGAGAAAAATGAATTGTAAAAGAAAATTAGTTTATGCAGCTTTGGCTTTATTTATATTTGCCCAAGCGAAAGCACAGATTAGTTTTGGTGGCATGCCACGTTTTATCGAAACTAAATCACAATCCAATTCCATTGTTACTTTAAGTAAAATAAACAATAACACATTGTTTGAAGAGGATATAAATCTAACAGGCAAAGGTTCGGCTATGCGTGTAGGAGTTATGCAAGATGCCAAATATAACAACAAAACAGATGGCAGTACCATAACTTTGGATAATGGCGACCGCATTTGGACTTTGACTATCAAATCGGAAGACGCTACATTTATGTCAGTAGCATTCAAAAAATTCGACATACCTGCAGGTGCCGAATTGTATGTATACGACGCTACTAAAGAATTTGTGATAGGAAAATTTACTTACGAAAGTGTATTACCTAATGGCGATTTTTACACTCAATCGATACCTGGCGATCAAATAACTTTGGAGTATTATGAACCCAAAGAAGTTGCAGGTATGGGAGTAATAGAAACAGAACAAGTGTGCCACGGATATAAAGAAATCTTTGAAATGATGAATCATCAGAAAGGATACTATGGAAATTCGGAGGGCAACTGCCATATAAATGTAGCTTGCGAAGAAGGAGACTCTTGGAGAAATCAAATACGTTCGGTAGCAGCATACGAAATTATAGCAGGCGGATATTCTTATATGTGTTCGGGTGCATTGATTAACAATACTAACAACGATAAAACACACTATCTACTTTCGGCTTATCATTGCCAAGATTTAAATAACATAACTCGCTTTGTATTTTATTTTAACTACCAAACCAACACATGTACAGGTAATTCGGGTACATACAACAACACTATTATAGGAGCAGATATAGTTGCAAAAAACAGTGCTTCAGACTTTTTATTATTTAAGTTGAAACAAAACATACCTGACAATTTTAAAGTATATTATTCAGGTTGGTCTCGCAATACCACCACTCCTACAGTAGGTGCAGGTATTCATCACCCCGGTGGCGATTGGAAAAAAATAAGCATACCGGCATCTATATCAAGTGGTGATGCCAATTTATGGGAAGTAAACTGGATTTCGGGTGCCAATAATAAAGGTGTAACAGAAGGTGGTTCATCAGGTTCGCCTCTGTTTAATGCCGATGGACTTATAGTAGGGCAACTTTATGCTGGCGTAAGTGCTTGCAATTTAATTAACTATCCCAATCAATTATACGACTATTATGGTAAATTTTCTCGTTCTTGGATAGGTGGTGGTTCTGCTACAACTCGTCTAAGAGATTGGCTTGACCCAGTAGGAAGCAATGTTACTCAACTTAATGGTATCAATTGGGATTATAGTGGCGATTCAGTTGGGATAAATACAAGTATCGAACAAAACACTATGAGTGTATATCCAAATCCTTCGAATGGTGTACTATATGTAGACATCAACGAGATTGGACAAGGCGAATATACCATATACGACATGATGGGTAGACGTATACAAAACTCTAAAATGATGCTCACTTCAGCGACCTATCAACTAAAAACCGACTATTTAAAAGAAGGTACTTATATATTGGAAATAATAGTAAACGGCAAAAAATACAACAAAACCATAGTTGTAAAATAAATTCGGATATATACTAAACAAGCAGATTGATAACATAAGAGACGTAGCATCGTTACTGCTACGTCTCTCTTTAATATATAAAACAATGAATTATACACCATTAGAATTAGCCGAAAATTATATCAACAACACAGGAGTATCGGTGTTTTTGACAGGCAAAGCAGGCACAGGCAAAACAACTTTTCTACGTAAGATATATAGTAGTACAAACAAACGCTGTATAGTTGTAGCCCCTACGGGAGTGGCTGCCATCAATGCTAATGGAGTAACTATACATTCGTTTTTCCAACTTCCATTCTCGCCCTATCTACCATCTATAAAAAACTACGTATCCGAATATTCTCTACAAGAAAACAAGCGTATGATACGTAAAGAAAAACTCGACATCATACGTACTTTAGACCTACTTATTATAGATGAGATAAGTATGGTGCGAGCCGACTTATTAGATGCCATCGACTACACACTACGAAGATATAGGCATACATCGCGTCCCTTTGGCGGAGTGCAACTACTTATGATTGGCGACCTGCACCAACTGCCTCCGGTGGTAAAAGATGATGAATGGCAACTGATGAAACAAGTATATCCTTCACCATTCTTTTTCAACAGTTTGGCATTGCAGCAAGTAAACTTCATAACCATAGAACTTACAACTATATTTCGCCAAACCGACAAAACATTCATCGACTTGCTGAACAATATCAGACAAAATAAATTCGACGATAGCACACTTGATTTACTAAACACACGCTATCAACCAAACTTTTCGCCCGCTGACGATGAAGGATATATAAGACTTACCACTCACAATCATCAAGCACAAACAATAAACACTCAAAAACTTGAAAATATAGATAATGAAGAACATTCATTTAAAGCAATAATTGAAGGTAATTTTCCAGAATACTCCTATCCTACCGATGAAACACTTACATTGAAAGAAGGTGCACAGATAATGTTTGTTCGCAACGATTCATCGCCCGAAAAACGTTACTACAATGGCAAGATAGCCATTATAACATTAATCACAGATAACAAAATAGAAGTAAAAGACGAGAACGATAATATCATAACAATAGAACGAGATAAATGGGAAAACATAAAATATGTAATAAACAAAGATACTAAAAATATCGAACCTATAGTTGATGGCACATTCACTCAGTTTCCAATAAAATTAGCATGGGCTATAACTGTACATAAAAGTCAGGGACTTACATTCGAAAAAGCTATAATAGATGTGGGTTCAGCCTTTACCTATGGTCAGGTGTATGTAGCTTTAAGCCGTTGCAAAACATTCGATGGACTTGTGCTTAGTTCTAAAATAACTCCATATTGTTCATTCAATAACAACGAGATAGAGACTTTCAACAAACAAATACCATCAACTCAATACCTCGAAGAAAACCTAAATGTAGCCCAAAACACATTTTATATGGAAAATCTTTTTGAACTGTTTGATTTTTCATCATTAAGAAATTCTGCCAACGAGTTGGAATCTATATTTATTACAAACCTAAACAAACTTTATCCTCAAGAAACCAATTTGTTTACAAATATAACAAAAGAACTTAACATAAATATAATATCCATAGCAGAACGCTTTAAATCTCAAATAACCAAAATATTAAACAATAATAATTGCAATATAACCGATCCTCTTTTAAATGAAAGAGTAAACAAAGCATGCAATTACTTCACACCTCTTTTAAAAGATATAAAAGACAAAATAACTCCTCTTATATGTTTGGAAATAGAAAATAAAGAAACTGAGAAAAGTTACAAAAGAGCTACAGACACACTTGGCGAAAGTTTAGAAATAAAAATTGCAACGTTATCAGCTTCAACCCCTTTCTTTGATGTAGAGAAATATATAAAAGCCAAAAATGATTCACTACTAAGTAAGGAAAAGAAAGCTAAAAAAGAAACAAAAACAATAACAATAACCATTGCCACAAGCAACAGCTATACCACCGAACTTATCGACATACTAAAAAATTGGAGAAGCGAACGTGCATACGAATTGGACAAGCCGGCTTTCTTTGTATTGACACAAAGCACATTACTCGAAATAGCCAAAAATATGCCTCTAACAAAAGAGGAGCTCATGAACATAAGTGGTTTCGGAAAAAAGAAATATGAAGACTTTGGCAACGAAATACTTGAAATTATAACCGACTTTTGCAGTGCATATAAAATAGAACGACAACAAAAAGAGATAAACATCGAAGAAAAAAGCGAAAAGAAAGTAAACACATATTTACTTACGCTCGAATTATTTCAACAAGGAAAAAACATAGAAGAAATAGCATCAGAACGAGGATTATCGAAAAGCACCATAGAAGGTCACATTGCAAGATTTATTGCCTCAGGCGATATTGACATGCATAAAATAGTGAATACTGATGACTTAGATATCCTTATTCCATATTTCACCGCTAATAGAGATATTCTCTTAAAAGATGCATTTGAACACTTTGAAATGAAATACTCATACGGAATGCTACGTATTGTAGAAGCATTTTGCAAAAATAAAGAATAAAAAAATGGGAATAGTTTCCTATTCCCATTTTTAATATTAAAGCATTATCGAAAAAAATTAATCTTTCTTTTCTTCTTCCATCGATTTAGCAAAATTATCAACCTGGCGTGTTGCCACTCTTGGATTAGCAATAACATCACATCCGTTTACACAACCTCCTGCACACGACATTACTTCAACAAAATTACCGGGACATGATTTTACATAACCTTTAAGTGTGCGTATAGTGGCTTTATCCAATCCGCTAATAACAATATCTTTTATAGCTTCGGGATGTTCAACATAATTCTTCACCGATTGCATAACTCCATTAGTGTAAGCAAATCTACGACCATCAGAATTAATAGAGCTATCCAACTCAGTAGGTTCGCATTTCATAACATCTATATTTTTAGCCATAAACCACGAGCCTATCTCTTCAAACGACACTACATAATCAACTTCAGGAGTGCGATATACTTCACTACGTTTTCCTACACAAGGAGCCACAAATACAGTGACAGCATCAGGCATATTGGCTTTTACATAGCGAGCAGTGTATACCATTGGTGAAGGAGTGTCAGAAACGAAAGGTTTCATTTCAGGCATGTGTTTGTTTACCAAATTAACCCATGCAGGGCAGCACGAAGTAGTCATAAATGGTTCACCATCCTCCATGCGTTCAAGAAATTCTTTAGCTTCGTCTCTTGTTGTTTCGTTGGCTCCTCTTGCCACTTCTATTACATCATAGAATCCTAATTCTTTTATAGCAGTAATCATACGTCCCATATCTACTTGGAACTGACCTGCCAATGCAGGAGCTACCATTGCCACTACTTTTTTACCTTCTTTAATAGAATTAATAATTTCTACCAAGAATGATTTTTCCATAATGGCACCAAACGGACATGCTACCATACATTTTCCGCAATATATACACTTGCTATCATCAATATATTCTATACCGTTTTCGTTTCGTTTGATAGCACCTACAGGACACGATTCTTCGCAAGGAATAGGTTGATATATAATAGCATGGAAAGGACATGCTTCTTTACACATACCACAGTTTACACATTTATCATGATCGATAAAAGCTTTATCTGTTACTGTTATAGCATCTTTTTTACAAGCATACATACAGGGACGAGCAACACAAGCACGACACAAGTTTGATACTATATAGTTATTTCTTACACACGAAGAACATGCTTCATCTACCACAGTCAACTGTACAGGTGTATATTGTTCCTTTGTTCTTTTTTCTGCTTGTTTTGCATATTCCGACAAAGGCATTAATTCGTCGGTTTCGTCAGTCGTGTTGAATCCCAACAAAGCCATTGTTCTGTATTTCAATACAGCACGTTCCTTATGGCAACAACAACGAATAGCTTTCTGATTGCGTGGACGCATCTCCAATGGCAATCTGTCAATTTTTTCAACTAAAGTTCTGTCTTCTAGTAATTTCGCCACTCTACTTATCAAATCGCGGCGTATTTGTTTTGCATTATTCATGATAAATCTTACAAACTTTGTTCTGTTATTTGTCTATCTATTTCTTCTCTTATTTTATTTATATTTGCTTCTGAAATCATAACATTTCCAACGTATGCAAAAGGAGGACGTTTATTACCTTCCTTGTTGAAACAAGAATCTATACAAGGAGTACCTTTTATATCTACACACTCCAACTGTTTGGCTGTCAAATATTCTGACAAAGTAGCCAACTCAGCTCCGCCCATAACATAACATGCGGTTCCCATACATATTTTTACTTCTATTTTCATATCGATTTATATTTTAATCGGTTGCTTTGAATGTTTTTTCTATTATATTTAAAAATTCCTACGCAGATTTTCTTACTAATCTTGCTACTACACAAGTATATACAAATTTCTGCTTATTCCAATATTTTCCACAAAAGTACACAATTGTTTTTAAATACACAAATCTTTTGATGTATTTTTTATCAAAATCGATGTGTGAATATGTTCTTCTATCATAAAGAAGCCCCCCCTATAAAAGTACTATTGATAGATAAAACAACCAAGAAAATGATTTGTGCCCGAAACAGGACTTGAACCTGCACTCCTTTCGAAATACGCACCTGAAACGTACGCGTCTACCAATTCCGCCATTCGGGCAAACTCAACCTATTTAAACAATCTTTATTTTGTGTCCACGACAAGACTTGAACTTGCACGCCTCGCAGCACCACCCCCTCAAAGTGGCGTGTCTACCAATTCCACCACGTGGACATTTTTTATCTATTTCGAAATGCAAAATTACTAATTTTATTTCATTCCGAAAAGAAATTTTGAAATAATATTTTTCCACAACACATTTTCTTCTTGTATTTCAAACAAATATACCGAATAAAAAAATATTTTTATTGTTTTTCAATAAACAAAAATCGACAATAATATGTTTATTTTTATACTTAATATTTCTCTTTTTGGCATATTAAAGCACATATACATATACAAACCATAATATTTAACACTTTGCAAACATTTTAAAATACAATCAGATATAATCTTTTTCTTGAAATATATACAACAAAATGCCTCAAATTAAAAAAATATATGTATCTTTGCTACAGAATTAAAAATAAAAAAAAGCAACTTACTAAAAAACAATCAATCATTATGACAAAATCAGAACAATACATGGAAATGGAAGCCCGTTATGGAGCTCATAATTATCACCCGCTTCCCGTAGTTTTAGCTAAAGGTCAAGGTCCATACGTTTGGGACTGTGAAGGAAAACGTTATTTCGATTTTTTATCAGCATATTCGGCAGTAAATCAAGGTCATTGTCACCCCAAAATAATCAAAGCATTGTGCGACCAAGCTCACGAATTGACTTTAAGTTCGCGTGCTTTTTACAACAACTGTCTTGGCGAATGGGAAAAATATATTACCGAATACTTTGGATATCAAAAAGTATTACCAATGAATAGCGGTGCCGAAGCCGATGAAACAGCTTTAAAATTGGCTCGCCGTTGGGGTGTGGTAAAGAAAGGTATCCCAAACGATGAAGTGATGATTGTGTGCTGCGAAGGCAACTTCCATGGTCGCACAATTACCATTATAACCATGAGCAACGACCCCGATTCGTATGCTAACTATGGTCCTATGACTCCGGGATTTATACGCATACCCTACAACGACCCTGATGCTTTGGAAAAAGTGATGCAACAATATGGCGACAAGATAGCTGGTTTTCTTGTAGAACCCATACAAGGCGAAGCCGGTGTATATGTTCCTGATGATGGCTATTTAAAGAAATGCTACGATATTTGTAAGAAATACAACGTTTTGTTTATGGCCGACGAAGTACAATGCGGTATAGCACGTACAGGAAAGATGTTGGCTTGCGATCACGAAAACGTTCGTCCCGACATACTTATACTTGGTAAAGCTCTTGGTGGTGGTGTATTTCCGGTATCGTGTGTGTTGGCCGACGACGAAATAATGCTTACCATAAAACCCGGCGAACATGGTAGCACATTTGGTGGAAACCCTATAGCGGCAAAAGTAAGCATGGCAGCTTTGGAAGTTATAAAAGAAGAAAACCTAATGGAAAAAGCTGAATATTTGGGAAAAATATTCCGTGAAGAAATGAGCAAGATAAAATCGGACATGATAGAAAAAGTTCGTGGAAAAGGTCTCCTTAATGCCGTTATCATAAAACCTAAAAACGGCAAACAAGCATGGGACGTATGTTTAAAAATGAGAGACATGGGAGTATTGGCCAAACCTACCCACACTCATATCATACGCTTTGCTCCTCCTTTGGTGATAACCGAAACCGAATTGCGTGAAGCTATAGACATAATAAAAGAAGCTATTCTATCATTTGATTAAATAGTAATTAATAGAGGCAACTTCTAAAAATTCCACGTTCGAACCGACTTTGATATTGCCTTTAGGACTTTTGCGTGCTTTGCGTGCTTTCTTAAAATCTTTCTATTTCTTTTTCAATCGTGTAACCCACTACACTCAATCAAAAGAAAATAGAAATCTTCCTAAGGAAATTGCGATTAAGCGAGCGAATTACCTGCAAAGCAATTTTTAGAAATTGCCTAAATAAAAACAGCTTGCAATATGTTATTGCAAGCTGTTTTTATCCCTAATAAACTCATATCCGATATTGCCAAATCTTATATACCAATGGTATCTACAATATTCATTGACATATTATATATTTTTCATTGATAAAACATCTATTCCTATCAAACATATAACTTGTTTCTATCCATATAGTTCTTGAAAGTTTTCAGATATTTCTTCATACATACTTTTTACCCAAATACATACCTTGCCTTCATAATGATCTCTAATTCTATCTTCTATACAATTTCCAGGCCACACTGCAGACTTTTCTAATCCTATTATTTCTTCTTTCGTAGATTCTCTTATTTCTTATTGTATTTGGGTCAGATATTTTGTATTGATCAACAAATTTATCGTATATAAATTCCAATGGAAGTTTCCTGAAATCTTCTCTTATTTCTATTTTATTAAATACTTTCCAATTAGGTCTCCGATATGTATCTGTATAAATGGTTAGTATAAACAACTTGTTCAACCTATCAATAATTTTACTATCGTCAATTTGGTGATTACTATAATAATCAAAAAATACATACCTTTCTTTTTCTAATTTTTGAGCATAGGTATAGTATTTATCATCTATACATATTTCTATTAGAACCTATTACGGGTCTTTTTTTTTCGATAAGTTTGGTCTATTGTGATTTCATTTGGTTTTTAGTTTGTTACCTGCAAGTTATTTATATCCAAATTGATAAAATTATTAATTTGATCTTTAAATCCGAGAAGACCTTTACTCATATCATCTATTTCTTTGTTTGTCAGATTTGATAGGAATGTTTTCAAACGATTATATTCATTAAAATATTTGTTCCAATAGTCTAAAGAAGTTTCCATTATAGAGCACAGTAATATACTCTCTAAGAACTCACTCCTAGTCCATTTCATTTCTTCTGACCGCTCTATATTAGCAAACTCTCGACTTATAATCTTGTCTATGGCTATAGGAATATAGGTACTTAATCCAATCTCCGAACGTATAACAAAATGCAAATCCTCTAATGTGAAATCTGTATCCATTTTTTGAGTAAGTTTGTATAGTTCATATTCAATAAATTTATCTTTTGTAGGAATTTCTTCATCCCAACGCTTTTGCATAAACATTTCTTCGTCTATTTCAAACCCTATATATTTTGGTATAAACTTCAGATTAGTGATTTTATGCTTTTCTAAGATACTTTTGACTTCAGGTGTACATATATTCCATAAAGTGTCTTTGAGGTGAAATATATCATAGTTTTTCCATGTCTTAAGATTAAATACCAGATATTCAGGATTTGTGTTCATATAATTAGCAGGATAAATTTTGGATACAAATCCGGATTCGTTAGTATTCAGCCATCCATAATATGTTGCTTCCACGCCCTCTATACTTTTAATCGGAAAACATTTATAGCCATTAAAACCGTTTTCATCAAGAATATTTCTAAACTTTTCAGAGATAAGAAAAATAGGAATCCCGGTTGCATAAACCAATAAATCACATAATTGATTTCCTCTTACTTTCCTATATCTAGCATCCGAAACAATAGGTGAATACTCTGTCAACCATTCAAATGTACTATGTTTCATCAATGGTTCTATTTTAGCACCACGCCATGAATTTACGTCAAACGCATAAAATAATTTTGTTTTCATTTCTATCTATTATTATGTATTCTGTTACTTTCTTTCCGTCATTACCATACCACAAGGAACAGATTTTTTTTTACGATAAGTCCAATGTAGATGATCCATATTAATCTATTTCTATTATCTCTATTCCTGTTAATTTATTATCCAATATGGCATCTCTTAATTCTTTAGAGATAAATATTCCAGAATGAAAAGGTGATAATGTATACATGTCAAGTTTATTATTATAATCTTCATTTACAACATATTTATCCAATCGAGTAAGAGCCAATTTATTTTTTAATTCTTCTTCTTTTTGAATAAATTCAGAATAATCATTTATTTCTAAAATAGGTTCGTCTCCTTTCAGTGGAAATGAAATTGTATATGCCATTCTAAATATGGATTTTTTAAAATCAACTATATCAGGAAACGGAGAGCCTTCTAAATGTAAGATATTATATTTAATGATTTCTCCATTTGTTTTTTCGACATTACAATCAATAAATAAATGTGGTTGAATTTTAAAATCTTCCAGTATAGCTCTGATTTGTTTACTTATAATAAAGTTATTGTCTATACCAAGTTTAAAACAACTTAACACATCTGTAAGTTTTGCTCTTTTATGCATGCGAACAGATATTGTTTTTACTGCTTTGTCTTCATCTAATAGCTCATTAGCATTATATGGGTCTGTCAATTCTGCTTGCCCCCATGATACATATCCTACTTCTTTGGTGTTACATGAATGTTTTATTATGTATTTCATAGCTAATCTTATTTTGAATTTGGATATGCAAAGATACGAAATTATTTCGACATACATCCTTCACTATTCCGCTAAAAATCCATCACGAGGAAAATTTATCTACATCACGAGGGAGTTTGAACTAGATCACGAGGGAAATTCATCTACATCACGATGTAATTTTAAATTTATAACCATCTGTAAATCAAGATGTATTTTTCAGCATTATGACGGTATATTGTCAACACGTTCATGGTATATTGTCAATCTATTTGCAGTATACCATCGTGCTGTTGACACCCTATTGTCATTTTTCGAATATATATCCTTTCATTTTTCAAGTGCCATAATTGCGTTTCGCAACTCTGCGGGTTACGGGTCAAAAGTGCCATACTTTTGACCCAAAACTCCCATGGTTTTGACCCCTAAGTATGGCACTTTTGGGGTCGAAACCGCAAATTGTGTGATTTGCTGATTTAGGTTGTTACATTTACTTCTTACAACTGATTTAAGTTGAGCAATTAATAATTATCGACTATTCGTAATTTACATTCATTGCCTGTAAATACATTACACCCTTCGTTCTTGTATAAAATGAAGATAAATCCATTCCTCAAATCCGAAAAAAGAGGGAATAACTAATAGGTAAGAAGCAAAACAAAAATAAAAATCATTATTTCGGAAAAAAATCGTATCTTTGCAAAAAAAATAATATGGGCAGAATATTGGCTATAGACTACGGACACAAGCGTGTAGGGCTTGCTGTGAGCGATGAGTTGCAGATAATTGCAACAGGACTTACCACGGTGGAAACAAGCAAATGTATTGCATTTTTGAAGGATTATGTATCTAAAGAAAATGTAAGTTGCTTTGTGGTAGGCGAAGCAAAACAGATGAACAACACTCTTAGCGAGTCGGCAAAATATATCGAACCTTTTGTAGAATTGCTAAAAACCACATTTCCCGATATCGAAATTGCACGGGTTGACGAGCGTTTTACATCTAAGATAGCGTTTCAAACCATGATAGATTCAGGATTGAAAAAGAAACAACGTCAAAACAAAGCTCTTATAGACACCATAAGTGCCACAATAATTCTGCAGACATATATGAACACAATTAAATAACATATATAAAAACAACACAAATAAATATTATGATACTAAGTATAGTGGGCTACGGAAGCCCGGTATTAAAAAAAATAGCACAACCCATAGATAAAGACTATCCTGAATTGCAAGAACTTATCGACAATATGTTCGAAACCATGTATCATGCAGATGGTGTAGGATTGGCAGCTCCACAGATAGATTTATCGATACAGCTACTAACCATAGGCTATCGTCCATACGACGAAGACACCGACACATACGGAGAACTGATAGAGCGAGTGATGATAAATCCTGAAATAATAGAAGAAAAAGGCGAAAAGATATACTTCAACGAAGGTTGCTTGTCGGTGCCACAAATACACGAAGATGTACTTCGCCCCGAATCAGTGGTGGTAAAATATTTCGACCGCAATTTTGTTGAACATACCGAAGAACTTACCGGCATGTTGGCGAGAGTGGCTCAACACGAAATAGATCACCTAAACGGCAAAGTGTTTATAGACCGTCTAAGTAGCATACGCAAAACGCTATTGAAACGAAAACTTGGCGATGTGGCTGCAGGAAGAATGGTTACAAGATATAGAATGAAATATAGTACTTCACGCAAAAAATAAACATTACTATGAGAAAAACAATCATGTTATTGGCAGTGACCACATCGTTGGTAATGGCATGTTGCACACCTCAGCGCGACAAAGACTTGGTCAACATACAGCAATACGAAAATAGTATAGACCTACAAAACAACAAAGTAGATAGTTTGGTGGGCAACAATTTAATAACAATGTATATCGATTTTGCATCTAAGTATCCTACAGATAGCCTTGCCCCTATGTATATAATGAAAGCTGCTGATGTGTCTGCCAACATTGGAAACACTGCCATTGCCATAGAATACCTTGATAAGGTGATATCCGAATATCCTTCTTTTGAAAAAAGACCCGACTGCTACTTCTTTAAGGGTTTTATATACGAAACAGTGGCTTGCGACAACAATAAAGCCAAAGAAGCATACACTGCTTTTATAGAAGAATATCCCAACCACCCTTTGGTGAACGATACTAAAACTATAATAAACAACCTTTCGCTGTCTGACGAGGATATAATAAAAATGATAATGGAAAAGAATAATGCTTCGTTGTAAAAAACAATACTTTGATTGCTATAATAATAAAAGGCACTATTCAACTCCAATTTTGAATAATGCCTTTTGTTTTTCACTAAAAAGAAAGAACTAAAATATGTATTTAGTCTCTCTTTCCGAATATTCTTAACAACTTCAAGAATAAATTTATAAAGTCGAGATAAAGAGTAAAACTACCCATCAAAGCCAATTTCATAGTGCTATCGTTTAGACCATATGAGCTATATTGCACAATACTGTCTTTTATTTTTTGAGTGTCGTAGGCAGTAAGCCCCACAAACACCACCACACCCACATATGTGGTAATCCATGTAAGAGTACTGCTGTGCATAAAAATATTCACCACTGAAGCTAATATTATACCCACGAGACCCATCATTAATATTCGTCCCCAACTTGTAAGGTCTTTTTTGGTGAAATAGCCATAAATACTCATTATAGCAAAAGTTCCGGCAGTGATAAAAAATGTAGAAGTTATGGATTCGGCAGTGTACAACAAAAATATCGATGATATTGTAACACCTGTAAGCATTGCGTAGATAGCAAACAGCACACCGGCCCATACAAACGATATTCGATGAATGGCAGCAGTTAGTACTATTACCATAATCAATTGAATCACCACAAGGGCTATCATATAAGAGCTATTGCTAAAAAGTGTAGTGATCAGCTGATGCGAATTGGCTATAGCCATCGAAGTAAATGCGGTAATAACCAAAGCCAACGCCATCCACATATACACATTTCGCATCAATGTTACCACTGTTGCATTGGTTGTTATAGTACGTTCGTTTTGAGAGTCTAATTGTCTTGTTTTCTCATTAGAGAAATCATAATCATTGTTATTCATAATCTTTTTTTTAATGGTTAATATAAAAAGTTGTTATAAGGATATCTTATAGCATGTATCTTTTTGATTTCATCATACATAAGGTTTCTCAAATTATCAATATTCACCTTTTTCCCTGCCGATATAAACAATGTGTGGTCGCTATTTTTAGCCAACCAGTGTTTTTGTAGCATCTCCAACGAATAGTTTTCTTTAGTCATTGGTGTAAGGTCATCGGGTTCTTTTTCGGTATATGTATATGCGTCTATCTTGTTAAACACAAGTATAGTAGGCTTATCTATAGCATCTATCTCTTGAAGAGTTTTGTTCACTTCGTTTATCTGTTCCTCATAGTCGCGATGCGATATATCCACCACATGAATCAGCAAATCGGCTTCACGAACCTCATCAAGTGTTGATTTAAAACTTTCAACCAAACCATGAGGTAGTTTTCGAATAAAACCTACGGTGTCGGTAAGTAGGAATGGTAGATTTTCTATCACCACCTTACGCACCGTAGTGTCTAATGTGGCAAATAGTTTGTTTTCGGCAAACACATCGCTTTTACTCAATAGGTTCATCAATGTTGATTTTCCCACATTGGTGTATCCCACCAAAGCCACACGCACCAAACTTTCGCGATTTTTGCGTTGCAATACTTTTTGCTTATCTATTGAACGAAGTTTATCTTTAAGCAACGATATTTTATCAAGAATAATACGGCGGTCTGTCTCAATCTGTGTTTCGCCTGGTCCACGCATACCTATACCCCCACGTTGGCGTTCAAGGTGTGTCCACAAACGAGTAAGACGTGGTAACATATATTGATATTGAGCCAATTCTACTTGTGTTTTGGCAATTGATGTTCGAGCTCTTTTTGCAAAGATATCCAATATCAAAGTAGTTCGGTCGAGTATTCTACGATTCAGTTCACGTTCCAAATTGCGCAACTGCGATGGTGTTAGTTCGTCGTCTACCACTATAAGATCAATATTTTCGGCTTCGATGCATTCTTTTATCTCTTCCACTTTACCTTTTCCCACGTAAGTACGTTTATCGGGGTGATCAAGTTTTTGAATAAAAGTTTTTACCGGTATTCCCCCTGCAGTATCGAGAAGAAAAGCCAACTCACTCAAATATTCTTCAGTACGTTCCATTGTCATATTCGACGAACATACGCTTATAAGTACAGCCCTTTCGGGTATCTTTTTTGTTTCAATCATATTCACATATTACAATTCTATGCAATCTTCTATCACTCGTCCTTCGCTTTCGGTACTCAAATCAGCACATTGTCCACCGGTTATATATACCTCACTAACCTCGTGGGTGATTTGATTTTCGCATCGACAACTTATTCCTTTAGAACAAGAAGAGTGCAAAATAGTTGCCATTATCGACAATAAAAACAATTGCAAAATAGGTTTTTTATATCTCATCATTTATCCTACCACCTCTTTATCCACAAAAAGCGACTCGCCACAAAAGCAAGTCGCTACATATATATCATAATGTTAACTTCTTATTTTGGCACCCAAGCGTGTTTCGAAATTCTTTTGCAGCTTGGTCATTATCGATTCTATTTGCTTATCCGACAAAGTTTTGTCCTTATCTTGAAATATAAAGCTTACAGCGTATGACTTTTTATCTTCTTCGATACGATCGCCTTCATATACATCAAACAATCCTACCTTCTTAAGGAGTTTTTTTTCAGTTTCGAATGCCAATTTTTCTACAGCATCAAAAGTAACGTTTTTATCAATAAGCAATGCTAAGTCGCGACGTACTTCGGGGTTCTTAGCTATCTCACTAAATGTTACTTCTTGAGTCGGTATACTCTTCAACAGCAAATCCCAATTAAAATCGGCATAGTATACATCTTGCTTGCAATCCATCTTTTTAAGAGTGGATTTGGCTAATCGTCCAAGCGATACTATCACCTTCTTGCTATCTTTAAACATCAAATCCAACCCTTCGGCAAAATATTTTGCCTTGGCGGGCTCGGTCACTACACGTCCCATATTGATACGCAAACGGCGTAGTATATTCGTTACATGCGATTTCAAATAGTAGAAATCCACCGGTTGCGAAGCCATCTTCCAACTTTCGCCAGTTTCGACACCGGTCATAAACAACGATAGATGGCGTTCTTCAAAATAGCGTTTTGTTACATCTTCATTATCCACTTGATTGGGATTGTAACGATAATGCTTACCAAACTCAAACAACTTCTGATTCTGTATCTTGTGATTGATATTGTATACAATACACTCCATACCGCTATAGAGTAATGTTTGACGTAAAACATTCAATTCTTTACTCAATGGATTTAACAGCACAACATTGTTTATCGAATCAAAATCAGCATTATTATCATAATATTCGGCTTTAGTAAGCGAATTGTTCATTATTTCTACAAATCCATTATTGGCTAAATAATCGCCTACTACGTTTTGTATCTTATTAGGATTAGGCTTTTTATTGTACGACAAGCAACTGTTCAACGTTTCGTCGAACGTTATATTGTTATAACCATATATACGCATTATTTCTTCTATCACATCGCATTGGCGTGTTACATCTACCTTGTTGGTAGGTATACGCAATGTCATAGCTTCGGCCGATTCGACTTCGATGGTTATACCCAACATTGCCAATATTGACTTAATGGTATTTACCGGTATTTCTTTTCCCATAAGGTCGAACATACTGCGATAATTTATCTTCACCTTTGCTCTTTCGATAGGAATTGGATACACATCTATAATATCCGAGCTAATAGTACCACCGGCTAGTTCTTTTATAAGCAATGCGGCACGTTTAAGGGCATATACCGTAATATTTGGATCACAACCACGTTCATAACGAAACGATGCATCGGTCTTTAAACCATGATATTTAGATGTTTTGCGTATACTAACCGGATTAAAATAGGCACTTTCCAAAAATACGTTGGTAGTTGATTCTGTTACTCCCGATTTTTGACCGCCAAACACACCCGCTATACACATACCTTCTTTTTCATTGCATATCATCAGTTCGCTACCATTTAGCTTTCGTTCCACGCCGTCCAAAGTAGTAAACATAGTACCTTCAGAAAGTTTCTTCACCACCACTGTACCACCTTCTATCATATCGGCATCAAAAGCATGCATAGGTTGTCCTATTTCCATAAGTACAAAGTTGGTTATATCCACTATATTATTTATAGGACGTATACCCACGGTACGAAGTTTGTTTTTCAACCAATCTGGCGACTCGGTTACCTTAACACCGGTTATCGTTACCCCCGAATATCGAGGACAATTTTCGGTATCCTCTACCCTTACGTTTATAGTACAATTGTTATTATCTTGCTTGTAGTCCTCTACCGAAGGTATATCCAACGATAAATTTCCACCATGCTGAGTATTGTGTGCTGCCACCAAGTCGCGACCTACTCCTATATGCGATGTAGCATCGGAACGATTGGCAGTGATAGCCACTTCTATAGCATAATCCTCTTGCACATTAAAATATTCTTTTGCAGGCATACCTACAGGAGCATCGTCAGGCAACACCATAATACCATCATGCGAATTTCCCAAACCCAATTCATCTTCAGCACATATCATTCCTTCCGATACTTTGCCACGTATTTTGGATTTCTTTATTTCGAAATATTCTGTTTCCGAGGTCCATATCTTAGTACCTATAGTGGCTACTACCACTTTTTGACCTGCTGCCACATTGGCAGCACCACATACTATATCCAACAAGCGGTCAGCACCTACATCAACAGTGGTTACATGCAAATGATCCGAATCTGGGTGGTCTTCGCAAGTCATCACCTTACCTATCACCACGTGTTCTAATCCACCTTTAATAGTTTCAACCTTCTCTACTCCTTCTATTTCTAATCCGCTAAATGTTAGCGTTTCATCTATTTCACTTGGGGTTAGACTACTTTTTACATAGTCGTTTAACCATTTATACGATATTACCATATATTATTATTATGCTATATATTCTTATTTATATTATATTTCAATGCGTTATATATATCAAATAACAAACGCTACGATATGCAAAAATACAATTTTTATTGTTATAAATCAAATTTATTACTTATCTTTTCCCCATTTGCAACCAAAAATAGCAAACGATAAGATAATCAAATAACATGGCAAAGCTATCCAATAAGCTTGTTGAGTTCCCACCATTTCTGCTATTTTACCATATGCCAAAGGTAGCAACGCACCACCGGCTATTGACATAATAATAAGTGCAGATGCTGTTTTGGTATGCGAACCCACTCCATCGAGCGATAGTGGCCATATAGCAGGCCATACCAAGGAATTGGCCACACCCAACAATGCTACAAAAAATACGGTGTAAGGTATCACCATGGTAATAGGCGAAAAGGTGGCTAAATCAATAAATGGAAAGCTAAAAGATAAATGATCGGGAGTAAACACAGCCAACATTGTGAGTATAATACCTAATAGTGAACAGCCTACCAAAGCCTGACGCTGATTAATAACTTTAGGTATAAGAACCACACCTATAAAATATCCTATCACCATGGATATAAGAGTTAGACTGGTAAAATATTTGGCCGATTGTTGGTCTACATCAATTGACATACCATATTGTATTATAGTGTCTCCAGCTATAACTTCTACTCCTACATAAAAGAACATGGCCACTACACCATACCACAAATAGGGGTATTGCCAAATACTTTTTGATGTTTTATCAGTAGTTTCTTCTTCGTCTTTAACTTCAGGTAAATGAGTAAAACATACTAATATTCCAAGCAATATTAGTATTATCATCATCACCGAATAAGGAGTTATCAAACGTTGCGAAAGCCCATTTAGCAATTCTTCTTTTTGAGCTACTGATGTTGCCAACGATATTTCTTCCATCATAGGTTCGATTCCCACAAGCAATATAGCCCCTAATATTATAGGAGCCAACACTCCTGCCACTTTGTTGCAGATACCCATTATGCTTATACGTTTGGCCGCACTCTCGATTGGTCCTAATATGGTTACGTAGGGGTTAACAGCAGTTTGCATAAGAGCCAACCCCGAACCTAATATAAATAATGCTACCAAAAATAATACATATGAACGCGAATAGGCAGCGGGAATAAACAACGCAGCCCCGGCAGCCATCACAAACAAACCTATGGCTATACCATTTTTAAACCCCGTTTTCTTCAATATCCACGATGAGGGCAATGCCCATACAAAATACGAGATATAAAAAGCAAAAGTTACTAGGTAAGCAGTAAAATCACTAAGTTCGCAAGCCACTTTGAGGAATGGTATCAATGTACCATTTAGCCATGTTACAAATCCGAAAATAAAATATAAGATTCCAATAATGATAAGTCCGAAGAGGTAATTGTTTTTCTTCATATTCAACAATGTATTTAATTAATATTTGTGTTTTAATGTTTCTTATTCAAAGTTACTGTTTTCTCCCATTGAGCAGTGCGCACCGTTATCTTATATGCTCCACGTGGGTATTTAGATATGTTTATTTTACTCCCACGCCTATAGTTGGGTATTGTACGCATCACCTTAGTTGCCGATTTTATTTCCACCTCAGCCACATCTCCATTAAACGAAATGGTTATATATCCTTGTTCGAGATATGGCGTTATCACCACTTTAGACACCGATGAAGGTGTAGTGGTTGGTGTTGTTTTAGGTTCATCCTCTTTGGTAACTACAGTTTGACGTGTCGCCTCAAAGTTGAGGTTCAAGTTCATAGCATTTATTTTTGGTATAGTGATTGATGGTGGATAAAATACCACGCCTTCCACTTCAGGAGCAACAACAATGTTAGAGCCACTGGCTACTTCGGTCCTGTAAACGCCATCATTATCAGTATATACCTCTGCTGTACCTATTATTAGCTTTTGATTAGGCATGGGCATTCCATTTTCGTCTATCAATTTACCTTGTATTGTAAACCCTGTAAATGATATCAATCCACTAAAATCTGTACCTAACCAACGATTATTTTTCTTATCTACAGCTATATTTTTTATATCCTCTACCGGCAATCCGCTATTTTCTTTGTTATATACAACCCAATTATTCCCATCAAAAGCAGCCAAACCTTTAGTTGTAGCTATCCATAGTACTCCACTATTATCTAGAGCTAAATCGTTTACTTGATTACTAGGTATGGGACTATTTTGAGTAGTGTATATCTCCCAAGTGCGTCCATCGTGCCTACACAATCCTCCCAATGTGGCTATCCATTTCACATTATTATTATCCACTACTATAGAAGGGATATTATCGCTTGGTAACTTCGAATTCTTCGGTGTATAGTTGTACCAAGTATTACCATCAAACACCGAAAGTCCTTCATTGGTTCCTATCCATTTCATATCGTCTTTATCAATTGCGACGCACAACACAAAATCGCTCAACAAATCAGAATCCTTATGAGTATACTTTTTCCAACTCTTACCATCAAAATGCACAAAACCACCAAGTGTTACCCCTATCCATTTCTCTCCCCTAGTATCAATAGCTATATCGCGTACAAACTTCATATTTAATCGTTTTGTATCTGCAGTATGTTCTTCCCAATGTACGCCATCAAATAGTATCACCCCATGATCATCGGTACCTATCCATAGCATATCATCAGAATCTATGATAAGACAATTTACATATTGTCCCTTCAGTTTTTCGTTGAACATCGAATAGTCTGTCCATGCCTTTCCTGAAAGTTTACACATACCCTCATTTGTACCGACCCACTTATTTCCACGGCTATCAACATCTACAGCCAACACAGTATTACCCAATATTTTACTATTTTCGGTATTGTATATAGTCCATATCTGTGCACTTAAAGGCAATTGCAACAATACTAAAAGTATCAACAATAGTGTTCTCTTCGTCATATTATATCTTTTTCTACCAAAATATATTTTATCCAACCATAAGATTTTCTAAAAACGCATTAATTAAATAAATAGTATTTAAAAGCAAAGAAAAATATTTCATTTACTTGTATTTTCCCAAAATAGTTATTTGAAAAATATTACTGTCCGCTAAAACTTATGACCAAAGTTAAAAAATAAAGGGCTGACTTCGATTTTGAAGTTCAGCCCTTTTTAATTATATTAGAGTTGTCACACTAAAATATAATTATGAGCAAAAGTACACATTTTTTCGGACAG
>JAFWZP010000051.1 GCA_017522255.1 Bacteroidales bacterium
TGACACTTCCCGTGTTCCCTTCTAGGGTCTTCTATTTTATTTATTATTATTGATATATCCATTTTTTCTCAATTAGTTTATAACTAACGAGATTTTATTTATTTTATTCTATAAAAATTTGAAGTGGTGCGTTTGCCCTGACCTTTGGAGAGGTAGTTTGAGAAGTATGCACTCTTCTTCGGAGAACATTGGAGTCTTCTCTGGAGAACATTGGAGTCTTCTCCGGAGAACATTTGAGTCTTTCGGAAATCGATGTCGAAACATCAGTCTTTCAGTTATTTATCATTTAAGGAAAATTCTTTTGCTACGAAAGTGAAATTTTGAGATGTAAACAGCCCGAAAACTATTCATAAAACCATTAAATAACGAAAAAACATTAAACATAAATGCCTTTTAACTTGTTTGAAAAGGAGTTTTTAGCGGTTATAGATGTATTTTTATTTCGTTGTAAATAAATATATTGATATAAAAATGTGAAGAAAATCGGTCTGCGATAGTGCATAAATGAAATATAATATGTATATTTGCAGACGTAAAAAAACGTATTATTAATTTAAAAATAATAAGATATGAATAACGCTATTTTTACTTTCCCCAAACCATCCAACGAGCCTGTACAAGGCTACAAACCGGGCAGTGCCGAACGCAAAGCCATACGCCAAGCTATGGATAAACTGTTGGCCGAAGTTACCGAAATACCTATCATTATAGGAGGCAAAGAGATACGCACCGGCAATATGGGCGATGTGGTTATGCCCACCGACCATAAACATGTATTGGCACGCTATCACAAAGTTAGCGAAAAAGAAGTGCAAATGGCCATCGATGCCGCTATGACAGCCCACAAGCAATGGGCCGAAACGCCATGGATAGACCGTGCTTCGGTGATGATGAAGATTGCCGCTTTGCTGGCCGGAAAATATCGTTATGAAATGAATGCCGCCACTATGTTGGGACAGGCAAAAACCACTATGCAGGCCGAAATAGACTCGGCATGTGAGGCCATAGACTTCTTTAAGTTCAACGTACACTACGCCTCGCAGATATATGCCGACCAACCTATATCAGACAACGGTACACTGAACCGCGTGGAATATCGTCCGTTGGAAGGTTTTGTATTTGCTATCACCCCTTTCAACTTTACTTCTATAGCAAGTAACCTTTGCATGTCGCCCGTGCTTATGGGCAATACCTGTATATGGAAACCTTCCACCACATCGTTGCTATCCAACTATGTGCTGATGAAGATATACAAGGAAGCCGGCTTGCCCGACGGCGTGGTCAACTTCCTGCCCGGCAGCGGTGCCACAATAGGCAAGGTGGCCTTTGCCAGCCCTCACCTCGCAGGGGTGCACTTTACAGGCTCTACCAAAACATTCAACAGTTTCTGGAAAACCATAGGCGACAACATTGCTAACTACCGTACATATCCCAAAATAGTGGGCGAAACAGGCGGTAAGGATTTTATATTTGCTCATAATTCGTCGTGCCCAAAGGCAGTGGCTACAGCCATAGTGCGTGGTGCTTTCGAGTTTCAAGGACAGAAATGTTCGGCAGCATCGAGGGCATACATACCCGCTTCGATGTGGAACGAAGTGAAAGAACATATAGGCAATATGCTTGCCGAAATTAAGGTTGGCGACGTTCGCGACTTCTCTGCTTTCGTAAATGCTGTTATCGATGAGGCTTCGTTCGACAACTGTATGAACTACATAAACCATGCCAAAGAGAGTCCCGATGCCGAAATAGTATTTGGCGGAACAGGCGACAAGAGCGTGGGATACTTTGTGCAACCCACAGTTATTCTTGCCCATAAGCCCGACTACAAATCGATGAAAGAAGAGATATTCGGCCCGATAATAACAATATACGTCTATGCCGACGACAAGTATGAAGAAACCCTTCGCCTTTGCGACAGCACTTCGCCCTACGGACTTACGGGTGCCATCTTTGCCACCGACCGCACTGCTCTACGCCTCGCATCCGACATATTGCGTTATGCCGCAGGCAACGTTTATTACAACGACAAGCCTACCGGTGCCGTAGTAGGCCAGCAACCTTTTGGCGGCGGACGTGCTTCGGGTACCAACGACAAAGCAGGTAGCTACCTCAACCTGATACGTTGGACCTCTCCGAGAGCTATAAAGGAAACATTCCAGCCTGCCACCGACTATAAATATCCCTTTATATCCGATGCTGAATAAAAGAGATATCGACAAAATAAAAGAGAAAAGCGTTGCACCCTTCCATAGGGTTGCAACGCTTTTTTTGTAGAAAGTTTATCTACTTGAAAGGTGGAATTTTTGTAAATAGACGTAACTATTTTTGCTTTTCAGCGACTAATGAAGCAAATTAAAATAAGAAAAATGACATTAAAAGAAGAATACACACAGATGGTAATGGAATACAAAGATGTAATATTTAAAGTATGTTACATTTATGCTGAAAAGGAATACATTGATGATTATTATCAAGAGGTGTTAATCCAACTTTGGCGAAGTTTTCCCAAGTTTCGTGGCGACAGCAAACTGTCGTCGTGGATATATAGGATAAGCCTAAACACATGCATATCTTTTGTACGCAAAAAGAAACGCAATCTTCCGCTTGCACCCATAGATGTCGAGGTAACTATTTACGACGAAAGTTTTGAAAAACGCCAACAGTTGGAAGAGTTATACAACCTTATCAATAAACTGAACAAGCTGGAAAAATCGATAATTCTGCTATGGCTTGAAGAACGTAGCTACGAAGAAATAGCTTCAATAACGGGACTGAGCCGAAACAATGTTGCAATAAAACTAAACAGAATAAAAGAGAAATTAAAAAACATGTCTAACGAATAACAAATAAATATCATGGAATTAGAAAACTTAAAACAACAATGGAATGCACTTTCTGAAGAAGTGAAGAAACAAAAAATCTTGAACAAAAAACTTATCGACAATGCAGTTGATGCAAAAATGGATACTATAATGAAGTACAATTTAGTGGGTATAGCCTGTTGTGTGCTATATGTATTACTGGCTATATTTTATCCTCCTACAATATTTTCGAAACATGTATTTATGTATCTAAATGTAGTTATTCCATTTGTAGGTTTATGGCAATGTGCAAGTTTCTACTTATTTTTAAAAATGAAACACTATCGCAACGATGTTGCAACTATGGAACGTTACCTTATCAAATACCAAAAAAGTGAGAAACTAAACTATGTGGTACAATGTATAATTATGCCACCTTTTGTATTTCTCTTTACAAGAGATATGTTTCTTCGTAGCGAAGCAGGCGAAATATTTACATCAATACCATTTTCGGCAATAGCAATATTTGTAACTTTTGTGGTAGTTTCCGCAATATTAGGCACTATGTGGTATTTCAAAAAGATAAAGGACTTGAAAGAAAGTGTACAAAACTTAAAGGAATTTGAAGAAGAAATTGATAAATAAAACAGTACGAAATGATAAGAAAACTGGTTATATTAATAGTGGCAATGTTTGGCTTGGGTTGTCATACCCAAGCTCAAACAAATATTACAAATACATCCGACTCAACAGTGTTGACAGACTCGTCTATTGCTATGTCGCAAGATAAATCAACCCATTTAGGAATAAATTGTTACGAGAAACTCGGTATTGGAATAACGGAAAATGCATATTCTTTTTCATTTACTTTGGGCGGAATAAGTCATTTTAGTTACAATATTTACACTACATTTGGAATAGGTTTTACTGCAAATTATTTGAATGCTAATCAAGTAGAGGATAATGAATCTTATTCTTCTGCATCACTTTTAGGTAATATTGATTTGGGATATATCATCGGCAACAAAAAAACATTTGTCGCACCTATCATCGGATTGAATTTACATTTGGGAGCACACGAAATGGATAAGGAAGATATTTTCGGCATAGATTTTCGTCTCGGAACTCAAATAAAACTACATAGTGTAATAATTTATGTAGCATGTAATTTTTCTCTGAACAACAATTCAAATTCATTTATCATAAACTCGCCTTATCCTGAATTTGGAATCGGGTTTATTTTGTAATGTGAATTTCTAAAAACAGCTTTGCAGGTGATTCGCGGAATTTTAGGTGTAATGGACAAAATAGCCTAATTTTTTCCCATTACGTAGGCAATTTATAAAAAATCATGGTGCGGCATATCCGTACGGGCGTATCGCATACGCCTGTACGGATATGTAGGGGCCTATTGCATTCGCTCAATATAATAATTCCCAATATAATACATTCGCCCGGCATGATATATTAAGTCTGCCGGCGAAACCCTGCGGTTTAGGCATCAAAAGTGCCATGGTTTTGGGTCGAAACTATGGCACTTACGGGTCGCAAACCACAGGGTTACGAATGCACATCGGCGACACTTTCTATGAACGGCTGTGGTATAAACCTTAAACGCCTATGGTACAAACCTTCAAGCTCTATGGTGCAAAGCTTATATCCCCAAAGACTTTGGGGAGGTCTCCCAAAGTCTTTGGGGAGGTACGCCAAAGACTTTGGGGGAATGTCCCAAAGACTTTGGGAAGTCAAACATTGTGCCATACGGCTCCATACTTTGTACCATAGACGACCAAGGTTTGTACCATACAGCAACCATATAATGGGCAATAACGTGGCGTAGTTTGTTATTAACGGTAAGTGCTAATCCAAAATTATTGCCATATTTTTTGATTAGACCGAAATTTATTTGTGTCTTTCGTCGTTTAAATCGGCATACGGCGATTGTGGATATACGCTTATTACTCCCGAAAACTATTGGTAGCTTTTGGTCTAAGAAATTAGGAAGATAACATAATAACATAGATGTTTTTTTTAGATATAGATTATAGTTTGTTGTAGGAAAAATGTGATATTAGTGATTAAATTACATGGAAAAATGTGATAAAAGCATGGAAAATGTTTGGAAAAATGTGATAAAAGTTGTAATTTTGCAGCCGAAAATGTGATATGTAATATGGAACTACTTAAAAGAAAAATAGATACATTCCTAAGCAGTTGGAAAGGGAATAACGATAGAAAACCTCTAATTGTAAAGGGAGCAAGACAGGTGGGAAAAACAGAATCGATACGTTTTTTTGCCAAGAATAATTATAAAAACGTTATTGAAATCAACTTTGTTTTTCAGAAACAATATAAGCAAATATTTTCTGATGGCTACGAGGTTGATAGCATCATAAAGAATATATCTTTGCTAAATCCATCGCTGTCTTTTCCCGAAGGCGATACTCTTTTCTTTTTCGACGAGTTGCAGGAATGTCCCGATTGTGCCACATGTCTTAAAGCGTTTATGCAAGATGGACGCTATGATGTTATTTGTTCGGGTTCGCTAATGGGGGTATATTACAAGGAAATAGAATCCAACAGCGTGGGCTACAAGGAGGATTATGAAATGTATTCGTTGGACTTTGAAGAGTTTTTGTGGGCCAAAGGTTATTCTTCGTCTATGGTGGACGATGTATATGCACATTTAGAGACTTTGCAACCCTTCTCGGCTTTGGAATTTGATGTGTTGATGAATCTGTTTAAAGATTATATGATATTGGGTGGAATGCCCGAAGTAGTATATAATTATGTGAAAAACAAAAACTTTAGTGGCTCGTTGAATACTCAAAAACAATTGCGGCTGGACTATGAGGAGGATATTACAAAATATGCCAAAGAGGGTTTGGAGCGAACCAAGATACTGAATATCTATAGGCATATACCTGTGTTTTTGGCAAAAGACAATAAGAAGTTTCAAATTACCAAGGTGTCGCCCAAAGCAAGGAATAGGGAGTATATTGGTAGCATAGAATGGTTGGAGAATGCCGGTATTATTAATGCTTGTTATTGTATGCAGAATGTGGAGCTACCACTCAAGGGAAATTACGACCCATCGCAATACAAAGTGTATTTCAACGATACGGGTATGCTGATAGCTTCACTTGACGAAGAGGCACAAGATGACTTGAGGATAAATAAAAACTTTGCCACCTACAAAGGTGCCATATATGAAAATATAGTGGCCGAAATGCTTGTAAAGCAAGGTTATAATTTGTTTTATTACAAGAATGAAAAAAGCACCGTCGAGATGGATTTCTTTATAAGGAATACAGACAGCCTTATACCGGTGGAGGTGAAAGCCAATGACAATGCTACTGCATCGCTAAACAAGCTGATAGAATCAGACAAATATCCGGATATAAAATTTGGCATAAAGTTGTGCAACAAAAATATTGGCTTCAATGGTAAGTTCTACACATTGCCTTATTTTCTTACATTTCTTTTGAAGCGATGGCTTAGGGTAAAAGCCAATTAGCCGGCAATGATGCTTTCGGTATAAAAAAAGAAAGAGACGTGCCACTCTGTGTGGTACGTCTCTTTCTTTTAAAAAAATAGGGGACAGTGTTACATTCCTATTCTGAGGTTGAAAAACACTGCCATATTGTCTGCAGGGGAGGGCGAGTTGTAGTTGCTTAATCTGTAGGCTGCACCTATGCCTATTTTTGTTATATTGTATATCAATAGGTCATTGATGATTATTGCACCTTCCATTATTCCTTTTTCGGGGGCTTGTATGCCTATGCCATCTACTGTGGTAATGCCGTGTGCGGTGCCTATTATGCTGTTTAGCTGAAACGATAGTTGCGGTTTTGACATTTTGGTGTTCCATAGTGCTTTGTTACAATCGTAGCGTAGGCATAGGTTGGCATAGTCGGTGGCGGTGAAGGAGTAGGGGGCAAGGGTTAGGAACGAATTGTTGAAGTAATATATAAAGTTGCCGGTTCCTATCACATTGAACATACGGCTGTATGGCGCATGTTTGCTAACATGACCTGCCGATGCATATATGCTGAATTGGTTGAAGTTGCGAGTGGTGATGTATTGTGTATATTCCACTTGCAGGCGGTTAAACTCCTTGTCGGCGTTGAATAGTGATAGGCCTCGTGTGTATAGCAACTTTATTGTTGGGAACGACGACGAGCGGTTTACCTGAAATTCGAAGTCAGGGGTGCGTATGCGTTCCTGTTTGTATTTCCATTCGAGCGAAAGCGATGCTTCGGCAAAGTCGGCTGTAAAGCCGGGTGCCACATTGTCGCGGTGCGGATATAGCAAGCCATCGTTGGTATATAGGTAGCTTTCGCGAGAGTAGCTCAACGATAGTTTTGCTGTGGTGTAGCGTATCAGGGGTGTGGTGTAGAATGCTTCGGCTTTTCTTACACTTTGAAAGCGGCTGAAGGTATAGTTTATATTGTTGTTGAAGCTTACCAGCTGGTATTTGTTGAACGAGGTGTTGGCGGCGGCCTCCAAGTCTTGCGAATAGGCAAAGCCAAGGTTGCGGTTTTTGTAGCGGTCGAAGTAGAAGTTCAGGTTGCCACCATATTTCCAACCGTTGTCCTCTACTCCGTAACCGAAATATCCGCCTACCGATATCCAGCGACTCAGTTTGTCGTTGGTTTCCAAGCCCAGTCCCCAGCGGCTATGCTCGTAAAGGTTGTAGTTGTAAAGCTTGTTGAGGTCTATGTTTATGCAGCCTATGGGCACTTTGCCGGCTATAAGTATCTTGGCTATCTCTATAATTTTATTCGACGATATTGATGAAAGAAAACTTATTGAGGTGTCTTCTCTTATGTATTTGCCAATACTGTCGTAAAGCATAAATGTATATTGTTCTTTTGCTGTCAGCGAGTCGCGGTATTTTAGCCAAAAGTCGTCGTTGCGTTTGTCGGCTTCGTAATCCACGTCGAGTACTACGTCCGAAAACTCGCGACGTTTTAGTTTGGCGTTTACTTCCACGTCTTTAATATCGTTTTGGGTAAAAAATCGTAGCACCATCTTATCTTTAGGCGATACTTTCACATCCCATTCAAAGCGATATTGTTTTGGGAACCATCGGTTGGCACTGTCGCGTTCGTAGGAGTGTTTTATGCGCATAGCCATCAGGCTGTCAACCCTATCGAGATTGGCTTTTTTGTCGCCGCCGGCCGATATGGTTATTTGTTTGTCGGCACTGTTTATATCGGGATTCAGGTTTTCCATTCCCGGTACTTTTTTTAGGTCGGCGGTGGCAGTAATGCTTTGTATGGCATAGCGGTCGGTGTTGATGTAGGCTTTGCCATGCAATCCCATAAACTTTGTCTTCATCAGCGGGCGGAAGCTTATGCCGAATATGGTGTCGTTGCCATCAAAAATAGTGTCTTGCAGCTCGAAGTAGTAGCGGTCGAAAGTGCCTTTGCTGAAGGGGTTTACAAAGCGTGCACCTATTATGGTGATATAGTTTTTATAAAACGATGCCGACTGCATTTGGGTCAATATAAGCGAAAACAAAGCATTTTTTGATCCCGAAGTTCTTGATCCCAATACTGTTTCGCTCACTTTTTCGGGCTTGCGGTATTTGTATTCGTTTATGCTTTCGGTAAAGAATAGGTATGTGCTGTCCATAAAGTCTATAGCATCTGTTGCAAGGCTTTCGGTTGTATCGTTGCGAAGGCGTTCTTTTATTTTTTGGGCTTCGGCTTCGGGGCAGTCGAAAGTTACTTCTATGGCACCGCGGTTGTGCGATATGTATTTGTAGCTGTCAAGGTTTTTGAAGTTGTTGGTTTTCCGGTTGTCTATAACGGCTTGCACTATTCGGTCGGCAGGATTTATGCCGGGTTTTATCACCACTTCGGCAAGTTGTTTTGCCGTTTCTTCCATATATATGGTCAAAGGTTTGGAGGTTGTGCTTATAGGGTAGGTTATACTTTTGTAGCCAAGACATTGTATGTTCAATGTTTTTACGGCAATGGAGGTGCTTATGCTGAAGCGCCCGTTGATGTCGCTTATGGTTCCATGCTTGGTGTCGTTGATAAGCACATGAGCAAAAGCAATGGGTTCTTTTGTTTTTTTGTCCTTGAGTGTTCCACTGATATTGGTAGTGTTTTGGGCTATGGATGCAGTTATAAGTCCGATTAAAAGTACTGCAAAAACAAAAAATCCTTTACAGATGACTTGGTTTAGTTTCTCTTTATGTTTCATATTTATAAGTAATTAGTTTGTTATTTTATGTGTGTATTATTATCCTAACACACTGCAAAGATACAACTTTTTTTGATACTTTGATAGAACTAATTATAGTTTGTGGTTGTTTGTATAAATAAAAAAAGCGTATGAAAGAGTTATATACAGCAAAAGCTACATGTATGGGAGGCCGCAAAGGTTGTGTGCAAACCGATGATGGAGTGTTAAGTTTGGCAATGTGTATGCCGGGCGAACCTTCAAGTATTAAGTCAGAAAAATGTTCCAATCCTGAGCAATTATTTGCCTGTGCCTACAGCGTTTGTTTTTTATCGGCATTAAATCTTATATTGCAAAAAGAACGATTGCCCCATGCCGACACTAAGGTGGATATATATGTTCATTTAAACGAGGATGAAAAACAACATTTTCTTTCGGTGGATATGGACGTGTATATTCCTGATGTAGAACCAACCAAAGCAAAAAAAGCATTAGATATGGCACATTCGATATGCCCTTATTCTAAAGCTATTCGCAACAATGTGAAGGTTAATTTAAATTTGGTCGAATAGAGAATGTGCTGTTAGCTGAGGTGTGAAAAAAGAAGATAGAGGTTTGCAAAATAGCAATATCTCTATCTTCTTTGTAAGTTTACAGCAGATATAGTCGAAATACAACTACTAAAATTATCTGCTACAAGCGTCTTTCATTATTCTGTTCCAGCGTATTTTGTTTAGTCCGCTCTTATCTTTGTCCCACGAGAATATTACTCTGCTGGCTTTTCCCACTATGTGGTCTTCGGGTACAAATCCCCAAAAACGGCTGTCGGCCGAGTTGTGTCGGTTGTCGCCCATAAGCCAATAGTAGTCCATCTTGAATTGATATTCGTTGGTTTCGTTGTCGTTTATGTATATCTTGCCATCTCGAACTTCCAATGTGTTGCCTTCAAATATGCTTATTATTCTGCGGTAGATAGGAAGGTTTTCGGTGGTCAAAGTTACTTTGTCGCCTTTTTGTGGTATAACGATAGGTCCGAAGTTATCGGCGTTCCATTTATAGTTATCGCTGTGTGGGAATATGTCGCTGTCGCGGTAGCCGGCATATACTTCGATAGGTATTATTTTTTCCACACCGGGATATGTTTTTAGTTTTTCGTAGTTTTCGTTTGTAAGAGGCAGTACCAAGTATGTGCCCATTTGAGCTATATCTTCCGATTTTATTCCTAAGTTAGATAGTTCTTGTGCACTAAGTTGCATATAATTGACGTATGATGCTGTTAGGAATATGTCGTTACTATCTATTTCGTTGAATGTTTTTTTGCTGCACAGTTCGGTGTATAAAGGTTTTAGGTCGCTTATGGCATTGTGTTGCGATAGTTTGTTGAATTGTTTGATATTCATAGGTAAGAAACTGCGGTATTGCATGGCATCGATGTCTTCGTTAGATATGTTGAGACGTTGCAAGTCTTTGGGCAACAACGATGAGCCTGCTTTCATTTTTATGGCGTATGTATATTCCAAATCAACGGGATTTTCGATAGGGTTGCCATCTATATATACTATTTTGTTTATTATTTGTAATTCGTCGCCGGGCAATCCCATAGTTCTTTTGATGAAATTTTCGCGTTTGTCTACCGGTCGGGTTATTATTTCTCCAAACGAAGCCGGGTTGTTGTCCACCACTTCTTTGCCATATTGTCTCACCAAAGCATGGTAGCTGGCATTGCTTTCAAATGCAAGAGCCACAGTGTCGCCATCGGGGTAGTTGAATACGGTGGCATCGTATCGTTCCACTTTGCCGGTGCCACAAAAACGGTGATAGCCTAATTGAATGCCGTCCCAAAAGGATTTTATTTTTGTTCCCGGCACCGAGTGATGGATAAGAGGTACGGCTACCGGTGTCATAGGCACGCGTGGTCCATACGATAATTTGCTCACAAGCAAAAAGTCACCAACTTTCAACGATTTTTCCATTGACGATGTGGGTATGTTGTAAAGTTCAAACATAAAGGTACGGATAATTGTGGCTGCAACAAGTGCAAATATAAGAGCATCGGCCCATTCGCGTGCCGAACTGTATTTTATTTCGGGTAGGTCGGCGGGTGCTGTGTAGGTGCGTTTTTTGCTAAAACCAAGGTAGGGAAGATAGATAAATGGAAATAGAACTGCTAATGTTTGTTCGCCCAAGTTGTTGCGACGAAAACATTTGGCTGTTTCTACCACCATCAACAGATAGGTGAATACATTAATAGCAGGAATAAATATAGATACATACCACTTCCAATCTTTGTTTAATATTTTTATCCAAAGAATGAGGTTGTATATAGGTATTAGTGCTTTCCAACCTTTTGTACCTGCTTTTTCGAATATCGGCCATAATCCTACAAATGGCAAAACGCAATAAATAATTGCTAAAATATCGTATATCATCTTTTTATTTTTATTGTTATTAATAATAGGGCAGAACGGAAAAAGTATTTAAATATTGCACCAAGTTTCAAAAAATCCTTTGTGAATAGATATTTCTAACAAGATTTCTTTTGTATATATCGTTGTTTGTTTTAAAAAATATCTTCTTATAATTCAGTTTAATAAATGATATAACGTGTTTTGATGGTAAAAATATTTTTTTGTAAAGAAATTAATTAGTAACTTTGCATACAAATTTAAAATAGATTAGACATTGAAATTTGAACGATTTATAGCACAACGATTTTTGCAGAGAGGTAAGAATAACTTTTCTCAGCCGTTGATAAGAATTGCTATTATAAGTATAGCATTGGGAGTGTTGGTGATGATACTTGCGGTATCTATTTTGCGAGGTTTTCAAAACGAAATTACTCAAAAAGTGGTGGGCTTCGGGTCGCACATAGTAGTGTCGTATTTTGATGGAGGAAATGATTATGAGCAAATTCCTGTCGAAACAACACGCCCAATATTGGACGAGATAACCAAAACCAAAGGAGTGAAAAATGTGCAATACTTTGCCAATAAAGGTGGTATGATAAAAACCGATGAGCAGATACATGGCATAGTATTGAAAGGAGTAAGCTCCAATTTCGATTCATCGTTTTTTAAAAATAATATTGTGGAAGGCCGATTGTTTACTTTAAACGATACATTACCCTCCAACGAAATTATTATTTCCAAAACATTGGCTGATAAATTGAAGTTTGCTTTGGGCGACAAAGTGCGTACTTATTTTTGGCAAGACAATAATTATAGGGCAAGAGCTTTTACTATTGTGGGTATTTATTCTACCGATTTGACTGAATTTGACGAAGTGTTTATGATAGGCGACATTCGTACTGTGCAAAAGTTAAACAATTGGACCAACGACCAAGTGGGGGGATACGAAATATTGATTGATGATTTTGACAATCTCCCTCTTTATGCAATGACTATATACGAAATGTTGGATTACGATTTGACACTAACCACAGTAAAAGAAGAAAATCCTGCATTGTTTTCGTGGCTCGACCTTCTTAATACCAACATTATTCTTATCCTTGCGGTGATGGCAGTGGTGTGTATGGTAGCTATAGTGTCGGCATTGCTTATAATGATATTCGAAAAAACATCAATGATAGGTTTGCTCAAGACATTGGGTGCAACCAACAAAACAATAAGAAAGATATTTATCTACAAATCAGTGTCCATAATAGGCAAAGGGTTGTTGATAGGTAATGCAGTGGCATTGTTGTTGGCTACATTGCAGTCGAGGTATGAAATAATATCGTTGGATAGCGAAAGTTATTCTATGTCGTCGGTGCCTGTGGATATGAGTGTTTGGATATTTCTGTTTGTAAGTGCAGGCACTATGATAGCTTGTTTGTTGGCTTTGCTTATACCTACGGCCTTTATCACAAAGGTGAGTCCGGCAAAAACAATAAGAGTGGAATAATGCTTGTATAGCTTGTTAAAATATATTGCAAGCACAATAAAACCATGCTACGCTTCGCTATATATGTAATCTAAAATGATTGAAACAATGAAACAGTTGAATTATTCGTCGAAAAAGTGGAAAGTAATTATATTGATATTTACCGTAGTGTTGGCTTTTGTGGCTCTTTTGCAGGTAAATAATATTGTGGTGCAGATACAAAATTCGGAGAAAGAAAAAATAAAGCTATGGGTTAATGCCATCAGTAGAAAAGCCGAATTGGTGTCGCATACCGAAACTTTTTTCAAAACGGTGAGAGATGAGGAACGTAGCAGAATGACATTGCTTACCGAAGCTCAGCAGGCTTTTATGGAATTGCCTCTCGATCAGGATGTGAGCTTTTATTACAACTATCTTTCGGCAAACAAAACAATACCTGTGATTATAACCGATGACGAAAATAATATTACATGGTATCGAAATATAGAATTGGGCAAAGATGTAACCAAGTTGGAAGGGCAACTATTGGCAGAATTTACTCAAGAAGAACCTGTGCACTACACCGCATATAATATGCACTTTACCTTGTATTACAAAGAATCGAAGATATATACCGATTTGCGTAAAGTGCTGGACGATTTTTCGCAATCTTTTTTGTCCGAAATCACTAATAATTCGGTGTTTGTGCCGGTTATAGTTACCGATAGTTTGCGGAAGAATATTATAGCTTCGGGAAATATCGACACCAAAAAACTAAGCAATACTTACGATTTACGAAAGAAGCTGAATAGTATGAGCGAGGATAATACTCCTATAGAAATTATTTTGCCCGACGATTGTAAGGCATACATCTATTATGAAAAAACACCACTTTTGCAAGCCTTGCAATATGCTCCTATTATTTACATATTTATTGCTTTTGTGCTTATATTGGTGTCGTACAACTTGTTTAGAACAGCCCACGATATGGAACAAAATCAAATATGGGTAGGTATGGCAAAAGAAACAGCTCATCAGTTGGGTACTCCTATATCGTCGCTTATAGCATGGTTGGAATATTTTAAGGCCAAGGGATTGGAAGATAAATATTCGGTAGAGATAGAAAAAGATCTAACAAGGTTGGAAACTATAACACATCGTTTTTCGAAAATAGGTTCGATACCGGAACTTAAGGACGAAAATATATTGAATATCATACAAAATGCAGTAAATTATTTGCAAAGTAGAACCTCGAAAAAAGTAACTTTTGTAACCAATTTCCCCGAAACTAACAGCGATGTTATAGTGCCATTGAATGCCTATCTGTTTGAATGGGTGATAGAAAATATTTGCAAAAACGCAATCGATGCCATGAATGGTTCGGGTACTTTTACGGTTATAGTAACATTAGATGATAAGCATATATATATAGATTTGTGCGACACCGGAAAGGGAATACCAAGTTCGCTTTACAAAGAAATATTCAAACCCGGCTATAGCACCAAGCAACGTGGCTGGGGATTGGGACTATCGTTGGCAAAACGTATTATAAACGAATATCATAAAGGAAAAATATTTGTAAAGTATTCGGTGATAGACCAAGGTACGGTATTCAGAATAGTATTGAATAGAAGAAAATAGTTCGCTGCATACTTGATTTCTAAAAATGTGTATAAACTTCTAAAAAATACACCTGCCATGAAGTATTATCCGGCAATAAAAGATTTTTCTCTGTATAGCTCATCGGAGCTGATAACCCTCGAAATAATTGATGCAAGCAGTGTTCTTTGCTTGCTTGGCGGCAATGATTGAAATCCTTCTTTTTCAATCATATAACCTCTTATGCTCAATCAAAAGAAAGTAGAAATACTTGGAATGAAATCTGCAAAATATACGCCTTAGCAAAAGGTAGTAGGCAACAAAATCATTCCTTCCCCACCACAAAACTTCTACACCCCCACTATAAAACTTATTTTTACCGACTACAAAACTTCGCATACATGCTTATAAAACTATTTTCATGACATGAAAGTATATTTTCAAGTCATGAAAGTATATTTTCAAGCCTTGAAAATATACTTTCAAGGCTTGAAAATACTTTTTGAAACGTGCGAAATATATTTTAGAAACGTCTATAAACAACTTTTGGAACGTTCATAGGCAGTTTGTAGGACGTCTCTTTTTGGGTTGGCTGTTTGCTGTTTGCCGTTGGCTATTGGCTGTTTGCCGGTCTGTTGTTGCTGTGGGGGCAAGGGGTATTGTTACATCTGTTTACATATAAGTGCAAAAATATTTCCTCAAATCTTATCATTATTCAGAAAATATGCGTAACTTTGCACCTTCAAACTAAACGAAAATAATATGTAACAAAGTAGAAATAAATATAATATAAAATTATTAACACAGAGCTTGGTGCTCTTATTCTCTAGCGAAAATAGTCTGGTAAACTAAAAGTAACGAGAATAAGACTGCATGGAGTTCACGCCTAATAGGGCGTGGATTTTCGTGTACTTATTATTTGTTACAAGGATTTTACCAGACATCCATCGCTAAAATAAAGGAGTATTTCCGAAAGATTCACGCCTTTCTTTGTACCCCCTTATTTACCGAATACCTGCCGAAAAGCTCTCAAACAAAAAATCAAACATTATGATAACTTTAATTGATTATTGCAAAAGCAATGTTATGCCACCTATGGCATACAACGAATTTATTACAAACAATCACAACAAGAAAGGAGACTTAAAATGAGAAAAGGATTATTAATTTTAGCAGTAGCTGTATTAGCAATGCTACAAACAGCATGGGCATACGACTTTAGTGCCACAAGCCCAAGTGGACACACATTGTACTACGAAATAATTAGCGGAACTACAAATGTAGGTGTTGTAAGTCCTGCAACAGATTGGAATTCTTATATTGCAGGAGATGTAGTTATCCCCGATACTGTAACTTATAATAGTGTTACTTATACTGTTACAGAATTGAGAACTATTTCCGGTTATTATGGTACTTTCCCTATGTGTTCCGATATAACGTCAATAACTATTCCTAATACGGTTACTACTATTGGAGATTTAGCTTTTTTTATGTGTTCCGGCTTAACTTCCGTTACAATTCCTAATAGTGTTACTTCTATTGGACGCGGAGCTTTCTCTAATTGTACAGGTTTAACTTCCGTTACAATTCCTAATAGTGTTACTTCTATTGGACTCGGAGCTTTCCTTAATGTAAAACATATTATTTATAATGGAACAGCCACAGGTAGCCCATGGGAAGCATTGTCATCGCAGAATAACTTTGTTGAAGATGGTTTTGTTTATTCCGATAGTACAAAAACTTCGCTACTAGCATATATTGGTACAAGCACAAATGTTACTATTCCTAATAGTGTTACTTCTATTGAAAATTATTCATTCGCTAATTGTCGTGGTTTAAACTCCGTTACTATTGGTGATAGTGTTATTTCTATTGGAACTTATTCATTCGCTAGTTGTCGCGACTTAAACTCCGTTATTATTAGCAATAGTGTTACTTCTATTGGCAATAGTGCTTTCCAAAATTGTGCTAATTTAAACTCGGTTACTATTGGTAATAGTGTTACTTCTATTGAAGGTTATGCTTTCCAAAATTGTGTCGGTTTAACCTCTGTTACTATTCCAAATTCGGTTACTAATATAGGAAGTTCTTCTTTTGGACGTTGTTCTAATTTAAACTCGGTTACTATTGGAGATGGTGTTACTTCTATTGAAAGTAGTGCTTTCTATGGTTGTTCTGCTCTAGAATCAGTATCCATACCCAATTCGGTTACGACTATTGATACTCTGACTTTTGCTAAATGTACCAGTTTAAGTTCGGTTACTTTTGGTGATAGTGTTACGTCTATTGCATATTTGGCTTTCGCTGAATGTGCCAGTTTGGACTCTGTTACTATTCCTAATAGTGTTACTTCTATTGAAGCAGGTGCTTTCATGAATTGTTCCGATTTAACCTCGATTACTATTGGTAATGGTGTTTCTTATATTGGAGGTTGGGCTTTCTATGAATGTTCCGGATTAACATCTGTGACTATTGGCAATAGTGTTACTTCTATTGAAGATTCTGCTTTTATTGGTTGTAATAACCTATATGAAGTTATATCATTGGCAATTCTTCCTCCTCAACTTGGTGAAGATATATTTCCAACCACATATATGCTTAAAGTTCCTTGTGGCAGTGCAAATTATTACAACTCTATGGCGTCTAGTTGGAGCCAATATTTTGCAGAAATAGAAGAAATGTGTAATAATATAACTATAACTGTTACTTCGGCTAACGAAAGTATGGGTACCGTATCGGGAGGCGGAGAATACGAAGTCGGAACAGAAATTACAATAACTGCCACTCCTAACGAAGGTTACCATTTTGTAAGCTGGAACGATGGTAATACCGATAATCCACGCACAATAACTGTTACCGAAGATGCTACTTATATAGCTACATTTGAAGAAGGTGTAGGCATAGAAAGCAGAGATATGTTAAGTGAACTTACATTCTATCCCAATCCAACAAGCGGCATAATAACCTTCAACCGCATGGATATAATGAAGGTAGAAGTGTTGGATGCCGTGGCTAGAATAGTGGCTGTATACGAAAACGCACATATAATAGATATTTCCAAGCTAACCAAAGGTTATTATACCATGCGTATAACCACCGCCGAAGGCGTGGCTGTTCGCAAGGTGGTGCGTAACTAATATTAGTTAGCAGAATTATCTAATATATCTTATTACATTATCCTATATATGTTACAGCTGTAGCATATATGGGATAATGTTTTTGGGGTATATGGTATTTAGGAAACTGTTTGTAGGTTGTTCTATTATTTATGTTTATTTCGAAGGAGTGGAGTTGGTTATATAAAGGTGTAGAAATCCATTGTCAGAGCGAGGTATTCTTTGCTGTAAGAGTTGTCTTCATTGCGGATAAATAGGGTAGGGGAGGTTGTGGTATCGCTCTTTTTCTTTGATAATGTGAACAAAATTCTTTTTATAGCATGCGAGGGTTTGTTGGCTACATGTGTTATTTGTTGGCAAAACAAATTATGTTTGTTGGCTATATCTATAAATTGATAACCTTCTTTGTATGGTAGTATGCATGCAAATATGCCATCTTCTTTTATTAGAATATTTACGTTTTCAATCAAAGTTTCAAATGGCAAAGAATCGCTATGGCGAGCAAGATTGCGGTGGTTTTTGTCGCTCTTTAATGATTCTACAAAAAAAGGAGGATTTGATACTATTATATCAAATTTTTCGTTTGTGTTTTCGGCAAAGAGTTGTATAGAACTTTCTATAGCGGTCAGTTTTTCAAACCATTTCGATTGGTTGAAGTTTTGTTTGGCGTTGGCTATAGCTCCTTTGTCGATATCTATGGCTTTTATTGTAGCATTGTTGATTCTTTGAGCCAGCATAAGCGATATTACTCCACAACCGGTGCCTATATCCAATACGGATACATTTTCTTTAGTTGCACACCACGCACCCAACAAAACGCCATCGGTGCCAACCTTCATTGGCGAAGAATTGTCTTCAACTGAAAATTGCTTAAAATTGAACATCTCTTTTTTAGATTATAAAATAAGCGAAACGACCTAAGGTGCGTTTCGCTTATGTAGTTAAATAAATGTATGTTAATGCTTTATTCTTTACCTCTACGAGATGTAGTATAGATAAGTTTCAATGCATTTACATTACGAAGTTCTTGTTTGATATCAACGATGATACCCATTCGAGCGTCTTTATCGGCTTTGATAGATGTTGTCAAGAAAGGACGATCGGCTTCACTTCTTGCAGCTCTTTCATTTTCGATAAATTCGGCAATGTCGGAAACATCGGCTATTTGGTCGTTTAACTGAATACGAGGTTCGCGACCATATTTATTTTCGTCCATTGGAACACCCACATTAATGTAGCTTACCAATGACTTTTTTTCCAATTTTTGAACTTCACTTGCTTGAGGTACGTTAATTCTTACGTACAAACTGCTCTCACGCATATTGGTAATAACCATAAAGAAGAACAAAAACATGAACACGATATCAGACATCGAGCCTGTATTAAGACCTGGAGTACCTTCTTTGTTCGATTTTTTAAATCTAGCCATTACTTGTTCCCTCCAATTTTAGTAGGTTCAGCTTCCGAAATAGCAGCAGGAATTGCTTTATCAATAGCCGAACGTTGTTCATTTGATAAATCGGTATAAGGTCTACCAAATTTTCCTAACGCTAGCTCATCGCGCATTTCGTTAACGGCTGCCATTAATTCGTTTTGAACCTGTATATACATATCGTATGATGTACCTCTATCGTTTTGTAGTGAAATAACTCCTTGAGAAACTCTCATAGGTCCCAACAAAGGTATATCCACTGTTTCTTTTTCCGGTAAGTTTGAAAGATCATTAGGGTTGCTCAAAAATTCTTTTGCACGAGCTCTCAATGCTTTCAAATCGCCTGTTTGTCCATCGAAAAGTAACATATTTTGGCTATTGATTTTTACCACAAATATATTTCTTTTGTGAACATCAGGTGTAACCATTCCGGGTTGCAATGGAGGAGGTAAACGACGTGGAATACCCATATCTGTATTGATTGATGATACCAACAAGAAGAATGTTAGTAACAAAAATGAAATATCAGACATAGAACCACTATTTAATTCAGGACATTTTTTTCCCATAAATCCCTCCTTACTTTAGTTTTTTCGTTACTTCGTTATATATAATTGATAGAAGTGCTCCACCTGCAAACATATACACAGATATAGCTGCTGCTCCAATAAGTTTTGACAAACTTTCGGTGGAATTTGTTTTGATTAAAAATTCCGGTGTTAAGTCTGTGCCACTTGATAATAAATAAGAAAGAGCAAAAACAACAACGAAAGCAACTACACCGATAATGGTACCTCTTACTTTTTTAGGTTGTTCTTTCAAATTTACAATAATTTGGTATAGAGCAAATCCGAGCATTCCCAAAATTGCTATAGCTGCAAACGCTACACATGTCCAATAAGCAATGCCAAAGAATGTATGTATTCCTGCATCAGCGGCAGTGGTTTTAGGATCAAAACCGGATGCAAACACTATAGCTGCAATACCTGCCAAAATAGCAAGGACAATTACAATTGTAAAATATATTTTTCTCAATTTATGTTCCATAATAGTTCTAAGGATTAAATTGTTTATAATGAAATTAATTTCTCTTGGAGATTTAGTCCTTTATACTATTATTTTCTGTTTTTGATCAATATATCCATAAAAGTAATAGAACTATCTTCCATAGTGTTTACGAGGCCTTCGATTTTGCTAATCAAATAGTTGTAGCATATTTGCAAAATAAGACCGCATATAAGACCGAATACAGTGGTGATAAGAGCCACTTTCATACCTCCGGCAACAACGGTTGGAGAAATATCACCTGCTCTTTCGATATCATCAAATGCTTGTACCATACCGATAACTGTACCCAAGAAACCAAACATAGGAGCGATAGCAATAAATAAAGCAATCCATGATAAGTTGCTTTCCAAACGTCCCATTTGTACACCACCGTAAGAAGTGATAGCTTTTTCGACATTTTCTAGGCCTTCATCAATTCTGTCCAAACCTTGGTAGAAAATGCTGGCAACAGGACCACGGGTGTTTCTACATACTTCTTTAGCAGCATTGTAGTCGCCTTTTTTTACGTTTTCTTCGATAGAAGCCAAAAGTTTTTCAACGTTTGTTGTAGCTAAGTTTAGATACAAAACGCGTTCGATAACTAATGCCAAACCGAAAAGAAGACATAACAAGATAGGAGTCATCCAACCTGCACCACCTTGGATGTATTTTTGTTTCAATACTTGGTGGAATGTTAGAGGAGCTACTTCCTCGGTAGTTTCGGCTGCAACTACTTCCGGAGTTGTAGCTTCTTCAGCGGTGCTGTCAACTGTTGCAGCAGTGCTGTCGGTAGTTTGTTCTGTGGCTTCAGCAGCTGGTGTTTGTTCTTGTGCTTTTAAGCCATTGAAATTGGAAAATGCCAATAATCCTGCTATTGACAATAAAGCAATTACTTTTTTCATGATAATTTAAACTGTTAATTATTAATTAGTTATTTAATTTTTCGTGTTGTAATTCAACATTGCAAATTTAGTCATATATTTTCAACAAAAAAAATATTTTTTGTTTTTTTGTAATATTTATTTTGTTTTGCATTGTTAAGTGTGTTATTATCAATGTTTTAGTTTGTGATATTTTTCTGTGTTGCTATTCTTTGAAAAAATCGGCATGTTCGGGGTATGAATATTGGGCTTTTGCCACCTCGGCGGGGAACATATAGTACACCAATTCTGCTTCCGAACACAGTTCTCCTTTTTCGTTCATTAATTCTGCTTTTATGGTGGCAAATCTTCGGCGTATTTCCACTATTTTAGCTCTCAAAAGTAGAGTATTCCCTTTTACGGCTACAGGTTTGTGGTATTTTACATTCATGCGTGATGTTACACCCGATGTGCATCCTTTTACGTATACAGCCCATGCTGCTATTTCGTCGAGGAGCGTAGATTGTATACCTCCATGCAAAATATTTGGGTAACCTTCGAAGTGTGTTTTGGGTTTCCAATTGGCACAGACATATTCTCCGTCTTCGTAAAAGTCCATTTGCAAACCATACTTGTTGGTAGGGCAGCAAGCAAAACAGTTGTAACCTTCGAGGGCGTGGAATGGATTATTTATTTTTCTCATAAGAATTCTTGACTTGATTTATGATTAATATTTTCTACCTAAAAGTTGGTTTACAAAACTGCGTAGAGGTTCTTTCTTTTTGGTGGCTACATTTATCAAATCTAACTCTTGTAAGCCTTTGGAAAAATAACGCTCAATTTCGTTTTCTGTTATATCTCTTATGTTTAGTTTATTGTATAGTTTCAATACTGATGATATTTTTTCTTGGTTATTTTCCGGAATTTGAGAGAACCATTCTTTCAAAATATTTTTGTCTGTATCAGATGCTTGTTCCATTGCTTTCAAAAACAAGAATGTTTTTTTATTGTCTTTGATATCGGTGCCTATTGGTTTCCCAAAAGTTTTTTCATCTCCAAAGGCATCAAGAAGGTCGTCTTGCAATTGAAAAGCCACTCCGATGTTTATACCAAATTCATATAAATGATTGCGATCAATTTCATCGCAATCGGCATATAGCGAACCTATTTTCAAAGCACCTGCTAATAAAACAGCTGTTTTTTTGCGTATCATAGTCAAGTATTCGTCCAAAGAAACAGTTTCTGAGGTTTCAAAGTTCATGTCGTATTGTTGGCCGTTGCATACTTCAATAGCTGTTTCTGTAAATACTTGCAATATTTGTTGCAAATTTTTATGCGGAGTGTTCAAAAAATATCTGTAAGCCATTGCGAACATGGTGTCGCCCGACAAAATGGCTATGTTTTCGTTCCAACGTTTATAAACGGTTTCTTTACCTCTTCGCATAGGCGACTTGTCCATAATGTCGTCGTGCAACAAAGTGAAATTGTGAAATATTTCGATTCCGATGGCTGCATCAATGGCTTGTGAGCAATCACCGTCAAACAAGTCGCAACCTGCTAGCAATAGCACAGGACGCAAGCGTTTGCCTCCTTGCGACAATGTATATTCAATAGGTGCATAAAGCAACTTTGGTTCGTAGATGAAATTTTGTTCGGCAAAACTCTGTTTTACTTTTTCTTGTAATGCTTCAATTGTGTACATCTTTCTATGTTTTACATGGTTGAAATTTGATGCAAAGTTACAAAAAAACATCGTAACGACAAAGAAAAAAATACAATAGTTGATAATCATTATTTATAAATCGGTTATTTATTTGGATTATAGATGTTTATAAAAAGGAAGTTACATGGTGAACTCATTCTTTTTTACCTCTAAGATAGTGATAGGGTATAAATATGTTTGTAATATACTGTCATTTGTTTGATGATATATCATAAAATAAGAGACAGTATAGCCTGGAAATTTACTTCGTTTTTTTTACGATAAAGTACGAAGCAAGATGTTTTGTTTGATTAGAACTGTGGCTGATTTTGAATATGTTTTTGGATTTTAGAGATTTAAGGCAATTTCTAAAAATTGCTCTGCAGGTGATTTGCGGAATTTTCTTAGGAAGATTTCTACTTTCTTTTTTTCTTTTAATTGAGTGTGGCGGGCTATAAGATTGAAAAAGAAATGGAAATATTTCAATAAAAACACAAAGCGCTTAAAAATCTTTTTAAAATGCAATGTTATTCCATGAAAAGTGGAATTTTTAGAAGCTACCTTAATTCTCATTCGTAGATTGATGAAATTTTCCTCGCGATCTAGTACGATTTTCCTCACGATCTTTATTGGAAAACTACGTGATGTAGCACAAATTTCCTCGCGATGAAAATTTGTACTACATCACGTTTTGCTTTCGTGTTGTAAATCAGGGATTTTGAATTCTATCATTATTTGTTTAAGGCAATTTCTAAAAATTGCTTTGCAAGTGATTTGTGATTTTTTACTAGAGATAGAAAGAATTCGGTAAAAAGCCTAAAGTTGCGATTAAGCGAGTAAAGAGCAATGGCTCAGCATTAGCTCTTTCGAGCGTTAGCAACTTCGACGAACTCAACAACGTAAAAGTTCTTATAAAAAATGAACACTTGCTCCGAAAGTGGGATTTTTAGAAGTTACCTTAATTATTAATTGTATTCCTAAAGATTTGTTTTGGTTTTTACAATAGGAGTTTGATTATGGATTTTTTATTAAGAATAAATAACTTGATACTTGAAATAATTAACTGATAATTATGAACTTTTTATCTTTAAAATATAGTCTTACGAGCAAAGAGAGATTATGAATCTATGTGTGGAGAAAAATAAAAATATTTTATCGTGTAAGGTTTTGATTAATAGATTTATAGATTCTGTTGTTGATTAAAAGAATTAATAAAATTGCTTTAAAGTTTGGTAGACAGCGAAAAAAATCATAAATTTGTAAGTTCTTTTGGAACAGAAAATAATTGTGTTTTTTGCAACGAAGAGTTTTATATTTAAATGAAAATCAATAATAAATAATATACACAAAGATGAAAAAGCATGTAATACTTTTGGGAATTTTGGGGCTTATTTTGAATTTTTCAATACAAGCACAAGTTTGGACAAAGTACTCGGCCGGATTTGAACCGGGAAGTGCAACAAATTACACCATTACAGGTAGCAGTAGCTATAGTACGACAATTTATTCGGGCGGTTCGCAAGCTCTTTTATTGCAACAATCTCGTACTGATGATGCAGTTCTATTGTTGGATACAATAGACTTGACACAGGCTAGTCCTTCATTGCAATATGCTACATTGGAATTTATGCATATCTGTAAGGTAAGAGCACAATCAACAGTATCTCCTATCACTCAGGCTACACCTTTTGGTGCTATAGTTGAAGTGCGTAGAGTAGATGAAGAAAATTGGACACAATTGCGTAGTGGACAATATGATATGGAGTGGGGAGGAGGTTCCTCTGACTTTAACTTGAATGGTTTCTTTTCTGATTATTCATATTCACAAGATTGGGCAGCAGGCAATAATGTTACCCCAAACAATAGTATGTGGAAAAAAGAACGTTTCAATTTAGGGTCGTTGTTTTCGAGTGCTAGACAAGAAAATCGTAAACTACTCGTTCGTTTTAAGTTGCCCAAAGCCGGTGCTCCTCAATCCGGTGCTAATGGAGATTCGCGTCCCATCTATCATGGTTGGTTGTTAGACAATATTGTGATAAATGCCAGTCCATCGTCTTTAGCAGTGCCGGTCATAAAAATGTTGGAATATCCAGTGCAAGTGTCCTCAGACCCTGCTAATCATCCAACAAGTAGAGATGTTGTTATTAAAGCTGATATCTTAACCTCAGTGGCTCAAGGTCTTGACCCTGATTCTGTGTATATTGTTTATAAATTGGGAGCTCAACCATATTCTTCTGTTAATATGGTTAGAGAAGGAACTTCCAATATTTGGGTAGGAAAAATACCATATTGTGGTTACGATACATTGGTGGCTTTTCGATTAGTTGCAAGAGATGGAACGACGAATCACAACAAGTCTACTTTCCCTAACGACGAGTCTGCTTATTCGTATTACAAATGTGTGAGAGGTCAGTCTGTTTTTAATAGTTTAGGTACTTCTAATTCGAGTACTTCTTCTCATCCATTTCCTTCGGCAGGAGATAGTCGAAGCGAATATGTGTATGATAAGGCAATTTTAAGTGCGGCAGGTTATACACATGGAGCGATAACCAGTATTAGATTTAGAGTTGCTAGTGGAGGAGGTACAACTTTAAATAATTTTGAAATCAAGATGCAAAATGTTGGCAATAACCATCAAACATCTGCGTCGTCAGAATTTTCTACTACTTCGATGAAAACCGTCTATTCCGGAAATTGGCGTGTTCCGGCCGGTACCGGGACTATAGCTACAATTGAACTTACCGACACTTTCTATTATTCAGGAAATGATATTTTATTGCAGATGTGTTATGATAATGCCTCAGATGGTACAGCTACATCGTTAAATATGATACCAACTGTAGCAAATAAAGGAAGTTTATCAATTCCTTTGAATGCATCTTGGGGTATGAATGCATGTACATATATTAATGGTACTCCATATACTGCTCGTCCGCAATTTGAATTTAAAATGATTCAAAATCTCCCTCTTATGAAGGATTTGGGAATAGCAAATATAACCTATCCTTCGTTGTCTACGACTGCCAACACCCCTACTGCTATAAAGGTTTCTTTAAAGAATATGGGTGTAAACACTATAAATGGTGCAACTATTTATTATAGTATAGATGGAGGACCTGCTCAGTCATATAATTGGTTAGGTTCGTTGGCCGGTCAGTCAACAGTAGAAGTAACTTTGACAACACAAGCTCAGTTTACACAGGGATACAAACAAATAAAATCATGGGTAGGAGATACATTACAGATAGGTTCGAATTACTATATTGATCATGAACCATTTAATGATACATGTATGGTTAATCTTATAGCATGTGCTGGACCTATGTCAGGTGTGAGAAATGTGGGAGGACCTAATCCTGATTATAATAATATTGATGAGATTTTGGAAGCATTAACCCGATGTGGAGTTAATGGTCCGTTGACTATTCGTATAGATCCTAATGTATATAATCGTCAGATAGTATTGCCTTCGATACCTGGAGCATCGGCCACTAATATGGTTACATTTGAGCCTATGAATGGATTTGGCACTGTGAAAGTTATAACGCCTAATGGAGCTACATGTGCTTTAGATTTGCAAAATACTTCGTATGTTAAGTTTAAGAATTTTATATTCACCACTCCAAACGTAAATAGTATTTCAACTCCCTATGTAGTAAGATTAGGTATAAATACAGTAGGATGTGTATTTGATTCTTGTACATTTGTTGATAGTACCTTAGTTGGTGTATCTTCGTTGTTATATACCGGAGGTGCAAGTTATTTCACTATTGACCATTCTTCATTTAAGGGAGCTGTGGTTGCTCTTAATTTGATGGGGTCGGCTGCTGATAATTGTGCAACAAATAATAGTGTATATCGTTCTTATTTTGAATTGTCGAGAGAGTCTTGTATTAGGGCTACTAATCAAATAAACCTTATAATCGACAGTAATTACTTGAACGATGTAGCTACGAATCCAAGTTTCGTGTTGATGTTGCAAACGTGTCATGGCGAAAGTAGAATCGTTAATAATAAAGTATATTCTACTCATGGGGCTTCTTGTTTCGGTGCTACCGGTTTCAAAGGTAATGCAACAGGTTATGCTATTGTGGCAAACAATATGTTTGTTGCCGAATCGGATTTGAGTACTACAGTTTATACTCCGGTTAATATAATGAATACCGAAAAAATGAAATACGTCTATAATTCGTCTAAAGTTAATGTGCCGAATTATTCAAATATTTCTGCTGCAACCATAGGAGGTAGCGGAGCCTCGGATATTTATGTATTAAATAACATATTTGTGTCGGAGAATCCCAATAACTATGCATTTAATTTCATTCCGAGTACTACTAATTATGTGTTAGATCATAATTTGTATTATTCTCCCGGAACAGTTTTGAATAGATATGCTTCTTCTCAAGCATCATCGTTGTCGGCATGGAAAAATATTGTAAGCACAGAGTCTGGTTTTAATAGAGATACTAATTCTATTTTTGCAAGTATTATATTCCTTAATACAACACCTGTTGACTTGAGATCTGTAACATTGGCTATTCAAAATGCGGGTACACCTGTTGATGGAATTACTACAGATATGTTTGGTACAGCGAGAGGAACAACACCTTGTATTGGAGCATACGAATCTATGCCGTTGATTAATAATATTGCTTTGGAAGAAGTGCTTTCACCATTTACATCTTGTTCGTTAGGTCAAACAGAGAAAATAAAAGTGGTATTGAAGAATCATGGTTATGCAACAATACCGGCTAATTCTGCTACATTCTATTACAGACATAATAATGGAACTATTGTTAATCAAGTAATAAATAGAGAAATTCTTCCATCTGATACCATTCATTTTACTGCTACAAATACAATAAATTTGTCAGTTACTAATATAAGAGAAGATAGAAATCACGAATTTAAAATTTGGGTAGCTTTATCCACAGATGACGATAAATCAAATGATACTATACTTCATTCTATTAGTTCATTATATCAATTGCCTGCAATTAATAATCAGAATTTATCTATTCCTTACTTAACTAATATTCAATTGAGTGCCATAGGAGCTACCGATTCTGTGTATTGGTATAAAAATGATACTATAACAACTCCTTTCTATAAGGGGCTTTCATATCTTACCGATACGTTGTATAGAGACACTACATATTATCTATCGCAACGCAAAGAAATTCCACTAGTGAAAATTACAGAGATACAATATAATAAGTCAAAACCGGGTATGACTTATCCGTTGCCATCATATATGCTTTCGAATGTAAATTTTGCTGTAGAATTGGCAAATCTTGGTAACTATCCTGCTTATATAGGTGGAGATACTTTGTTGGCAGTTAGTAGGACAAATTCATACAATAACAAAGTGGTTGTATTGCCTGATATTGTGTTACAACCAGGAGCAACATTTGTTGTGCAGTATATAAATAATGGAAACATTACAGATCCTCAAGCAACTTGTATTTCGCGAATATCTTTTACAGCACCGAATACTTCTAATCCACCTAATATGGGATTTATTTACAAAAGCAATGGTGTAATAAAAGATGCTGTGGTTTTGAACCAAATTACAGGTACTGATGCCGAGACTCAGTGGTGGACTTCAAAAGGGGTGCCTTCTTCAATATGGACAGGCAATAATCCAATGAATGTTGAATCGGCTGGTATTCGTAGAATTAACCCAACGTCTAATAGTGCTTCGGGATGGGTGGCTTGTACTGGTGCTCCAAACAATATGTCAATAGGAAGTATTGAAGATAATATGCTCGTACATCGCAATAATGGATGTTTGGGTTATCGTTCGTCTATCAATATCACAGTGCAAAATATTCCTCAAATGAATTTGGCGTTATCGAATGTTCAAGTATCTAATCAAGGTTGTAGTTTGTATGATGAATCAATATCTTTAGAATTGAGAAATCTTGGTACCGGAGCCGTTCAAAATCCGGTGTTACAATATAGTGTAGATGGAGTGCTTTATCCGGCTGATACTTTAGATCAAACATTAAATTCATTCTCGTCATTGAATCATACATTTACATCGTTAGCTGACTTAAGAAGTTATAACATCAATAGAGTATATGAATTGAAAGTGTGGGTACATGCAGTTTCGGGTGACAATATGCGAGATAACGATACAGTAGTATTGCATATCCCATCCAATTATACTCCTGATATTCCTATAATAGATACCTTATGGCAATGTGAATATGGAACAGTTGATACATTATATTCATTGGTTCCATTGAGAGATACTTTGGTGTGGTATGATGCTGATGGTAATTTATTGCATATAGGAAATGTGTTTATAACAGATACTCTATACGACGATGTAACATATAGAGTTGGTGCTAGAAGTATTGTATATGACTATGTTCATTTGGGTGAATTGACAAACAGAATGACTGCATCGGAGGTGTCTGGTCCATACAACAGTAGTTTTACATATAGAAAAGAACAATACATAGTTAAAGCAGAAGAGTTAGCAGAATTGGGCTACAATGAAGGAATTATTCAGCATTTGGCATTTTATTTGGATACAGTGGCTAATCCTACGGGTCAAGCTGTTTATACTAACTATTCTATATATATGGGAACAACAACTTCAAATGCATTTACCAATACTAATAATTTCTTCAATACATTTTTGGTTTATTCAAAAGCAAATGATACTATCAATAATTCTCAAAAAGGATGGAGAAATCATGTGTTAGATAGTGCTTTCGCTTGGGATGGTGAGTCAAATCTTGTTGTTCAAGTTTATTATCAAATGGAGCAGGTTAATGGCAAGATACGAACTCGTTACACTAATGCTGCAGCTAATACAGTGTTGTATCGTGGTGCGAATACTTATTTCCCTGCCGATACGATTAAAGGAGTAACTCGTTCTGCAAAGCGTCCGGATATGAAGTTTGGTTTTGTAGACTATGCTTGTGAAGGACAATTGGCAGATATTAGAATAGAAATGATAAATGTTCCGGATTTGGATATATCTGTTAATGCTTTTACATCGTTGGCACAGTCCGGAAATTATTCCGGAGATACTATCTCTTTTGGTGTGGTACTTGCAAATCAAGGAGTGGGTACATTGGATGCAACTCCAAATGCACTTGCTGAACGTCTTGATACATTGCTTGTAAGTTGGGAATTAGATGGTGTATTAATGGGTAATGTTCTTTATTCAGGAATATTGACTAGTGGATCTGTTGACACATTCACGGTAGCAACAACATCTTTTACTCCGGGAACTCATTGTATAAAGGTTTATGTACACAATTCAAGAGATATAATGCCTATTAATGACACTATAGAAGATTGTTTCTTGTTCTGTTTTCCTGCCGGTACGCAATATATTGGTCAGGGTCAAGATTACTCTACTTTTAATCAAGCTGTTACTTCATTGATAAACGCAGGTATTTGTGGACCTGTTGTATTTGAAGTTTCTCCTGGTACATACAATGAACAAGTAATAATACCGGAAATCAGTGGTTTGGATTCTGTGAATACTATAACATTCCGTTCTTCAACTGGAAATTATGATGATGTTATTTTGACATATACTCCGGATGCACAGTCAAGTTATGTTCTTAAATTTGATAATACTCATGATATTTCGTTCGAAAATATAAGTGTTATTTCTACATCAACTCTTGCCAATCCGGGTAGTTCGGCACATGGTAATGTTTTAGTGGTAGAAAATTCGAATAATTTACAATTTATAGGAAATCGTTTTGTTGCAAGACGAATGATGAGTAGTACAAATGCTAATGCTATTACATTGTCAGGTATTGTTTCTGATATAGTTATATCAAACAATGTTATTGATAGTAGCTATAGCGGTATCGTTAATAAGGTAGTTGAATCAACTGATAATACAGTTAATATAACTATATCGAACAATTTGATAAAGAATTTCTATTTAAAAGGTATTGATTTCAATAAAGTTGTTGATGTTGATATTCTAAAGAATAGGATAGAGTCGTCTTCTTCTGCCAATGGTAAAGCTTTAACGGGTATATATTTAAAAGAACATTATGGCGCTTTTGATATCTTGCAAAATGTGATTAATTTGGTTGATAATAGAAATGGATTGAAACAAGGTATTTATATTGGCATGTCTAATTCTGATGCAATGAACCCTTCGCGTTTGTACAATAATATGATTTCTATTATCGGAACGGGTTCAGCAACCATTAAGTCTACCGGATTATCAATAGAAAATTCTTCATATATTAATGTTTATTTTAATACCACTCGTGTACAAGCCGGAGCAAAAACTCCTTCTTCTTCTGGTGCAGAGTTTAAACAAACAAATAATATTGCTGTTAAGAATAATCTATTCTCTAATTTTGGAAATGGTTATGCTTATTATGTACTTTCTCCGGATTGTGTTTCAACATCGGATTTTAATAACTACTATTCGAATAGTACTTCTAGTGTTGATCCTACTATAGTTCCAAAACTTGTTTATTGGGGTCAAGATATTGATTCGTTGGCGAATTTGATTGCTTTATCTTCGAAAGATATGAGTTCAGTAGACATTAAACCATATTTCAGAACTACAACAGATTTGCATTTGTCGTCGGGAACTACTGTTGGTATGGCTGAGTATTTGACAGATGTAACTGTGGATATTGACGATGCAGTACGTCTTCCAATACCTCGTCCAACAATCGGAGCTCATGAGTATAAGCTTCCTATACATGACTTGGCTATATTGGAAATTTTATCACCTGTTGTAAAAACTGCAGATAATAGTGGTCAAGTATATGCTACTACCGAACTTGTTGAATCTGACACTATGATGGTAGTGCTTAGAGTTATAAACAATGGCTCATCACTAGAATCGGAGGGATTATTAGAAGCTTCTATCAACGGAACAACATTGAATAGTGGAGTATATCAATTGCCGGCAATGAATCCTCAAGAAATAATTGTAGACACTTTGTATATACCAATGGTTTTAGGTATATTAGATACTCAAATAGTATTTACTCAAGTATTCTGTCCGGGAGATACATCGCTGTTTAATGATACAATTTCTAATCAATGTTTCTTATTCCCTGCTTTTGATCTTCAAGCAACGTCAACAATTGTGAATGTTGGTGATGGTTGTAGATTATACGAAGCTCCTGTAACAATAAAATTGAAAAATGTGGGTAGAAAACAAATCCCAACAACGTTACCTATAGAATTGGGATTCCAAGCTACATTTAAGAGCCAATCAGGATCTACTGTATCTCCGGCTACATTGCCAACACAACCATTCTCTGAAACTCAGTACTTGTCGGTTCCGTTAGATGTGAATACAGAGGTCGATGTATTGATACAACAAACAGCGGATATATATCCACATGGGTTGATAAAAGATATAAAGGTTGATGTACGTTCGTGGGCAAATTTGATGTATGATGTTAAACAACATAATGATACTACAAATAAAACTACAGTAACATCTAATCATACACCGGTAACACCAGTAGGTCAAGATACTGTTATACCATATTCAACTCTAGTAGAATTGCATGCTTCTCAGTCTCAAAATAGACCGATTAGATGGCATATAGATTCGTTGCAAACTCCATTTTATGAACACTCTAATTATAATGTATCTAGAGATTACACTCTTGAACATATATTATTCAGAGATACTGTATTTTTCTTGTCGTCAGTAAGTCCATCGGGCTGTACAAGTTATTATGATCCAATTCATGTTACTGTGCAACCAAATGTTCAGTATAATGTTTCTCCAATAGCTATAGAAGAACCGGTTAATAAGGTATATATGAGTAGAGATACTATCAAGGTTCGATTAAAGAATTATGGTACAGAACAACTAACATCGATGCCTGTAACATATACTAAACATAGAGCTAATAATGAAACAATGGAATATCAACAAGTTACAGAAACATGTAATGCTATTATTCAACCAGGTGGCGAATATGTGTTTGCATTCGACTCTCTTGCTGATTTCTCAATTATAACAGGAAATCAAGATTATAAAATAACTATTTGGACTGATTTGCAAAATGAAGAAACTCGTGAAAATGATACTATAGAATTAGTAGTAACTCCTATTAATGAAAATATCTATTGCACACCTGAGGTTTCTTCGGCAAGTGGTATGGATATCACAAGCGTTAGAGTTGGTACATTAGAGAATAATATTCCTGCTATTGGTCATACTTATTTGAATTTTGTAAATTATGCAAATCCTAATATACCTACGTTATCGTTGTACAAGAATCTTACAGATACCTTGTTTATAAGAGCTCAGGATAATGAATCATATGAAGGTAGAAAATTTGGTTTCGTTCGTGCATACATAGATTGGAATAGAGATGGATTGTTTAATGATTCAATTGAACAAGTTATGGTTTCAGATACTCTATTTTCAGGAGAATTTGTGAGTGGTGAGTTTACTGTTCCGTCTGATGCGTATTACGGACATACTCGTATGCGTATTATTTTGAATTCAAGATCCGAAGAAGAAGGATATAATCCTATTCGAGATACTAATGCATTCCCGAGAGAAGGAGTATGCCCAAGATTAACCAATGGTTGTGTTCAGGATTATTTGGTAAATATTAGAGAACCATTATCTCAAAATCTCGCCTTAGTAAGAATTATAGATCCTATTGAAGGTATATTCTCTCGCACCGATTCTATAGCTACAATAAGATTGTTATTGGCAAATTATGGAGTAAATACTATATCGAATGTTGATATTAATTATGCTTATAATGGAGATACCAGTGTGTATACATGGACAGGTAGCTTGGTATCAATGCAGTCGGCTGTGGTAGAATTGCCGGAACACACTTTTGCAAAGGGTACTACCATATTCTCGGCATGGATAAATCCTGCAAATGATATGGATACTGATGATAATTATGTTTCGAAAGAATTCCATAGATTCCATCAAATACAATTGGAATATGAAGAAGGTTTTGAAGATGTAGCATCTAAGATGTATGCTCCATCGGGCAAAACAAAATATGATAGAAACTTGTGGGAAATAGGTGCACCAACAAAAAATCGTATTACCACAGCAAAAGTTGGTACTAATGCAGTAGTAACAGATTTAGATGCAACAATTAATGTCAGCGATACATACGGAAATAGAAGTATCCTTTACACTCCGTTTTTTGATATCGGACAGGTAAAACCTGATACTATGAGTTTCTGGATGAATCGTAATATACCCGAAGGTGCTCTTCTAAAGGTTGAGTATTTGAATTATCAAAGCAAATGGAAATCTCTAGGTTCTGCTACAGATGGTAAGTCGGATAGTTGGTTTGATGGAGGTACCAATTTTACAGGAAATTCACAAGGATATTCATACGAAAAGAAATGGTATCCATTGACTTCGATTTCCGCAATCGGAGACTTCTCTCAATACACTCAATTGCGTTTTATATATTATGTTCCAGAAGGAACTGCTTCGGGTGATGGAGTAGCTATAGATGAATTTAAAATCAAGCGTGCTCAACGTGCTATTGATGTGGGAGTAGTGGATATACCTTATCCAACAGAACCTAAGTTTGGACAAACAATTTCTCCAAAAATTGTTATCAAAAACTATGGTTATGATACAATTAGAGAATGCGTTGTGGCTTATCATCCTTATGGAAGTGCGTTGCCGAAACGTGAAACTTGGGTTGGTGTTCTTCCTCCAAATGATACTGTGACGTATCAATTCTCTGATACAAGTACGTTTACTATACAAAAAACTTTCCCTGACACATTTGCAATATGTGCGTATACTATCAATGAACAAGATTTGTATTGGGACAACGACTCGGCATGCTTAAACTTCTACTTATCTCCTTTGGATATAGATGCAGGTTTGGCAGAAGTTGTAAGACCGGCAGGCGAAGTAATTGCAGGTGATTCGATAGATGTTATAGTTAAAGTAAGAAACTTTGGTTCTACTCCTATTGAAACAATGAGAGTATCTTATGAATTTAATGGTGAGGAACCTGTTTATGAAACTATTAACTTTATAGAAGAACTAGGGGAACCATTACAGACATTCGAATACTATGATTATGTTTTCGACCAAAAGATACGTGCTGTTATGGGAGTAATGGAAATATCTGCTGCAACGATGTTGAATAATGATGAGTATGTATATAATGACTCGTTGACTTCGAGAATTTATGGTATTTCAGCAGTTGCTGATATAACTCCTGTTTCAGTAGTATTAACTCAATCATTCGGTAAAGTATATGTAGGATTGAAGATAGCAAATGTTGGTTCGTTAGGTGTAAATAACTTCCAATTGTCTTTCTATTACGACAATGATACATCAACTTTGGTGACCGAGACTTACTTTGTAGAAGGTAATCCTCTACCGGCATTGGATACTATTATTCATGTGTTTGATACCATACTTCCCGAAAGATCGGCACCGTATGATGTGTTTAAAGCATTTGTTTATTATCCATTTGATGTAGATAATACAAATGACACTGTAACACTTATAGAAAAGAGTTATACCGACATGAGAGCTGATACAATATTCGTCGAAGAAAATGAAAATCCTAATTGCCGAGTGCGTATGAAGGTAACAAATGTTGGTACCTCTGTAGTGGGTGGACCGGAGGCTCCTGTTAGATTGAGAGCAACTGTAAATGATCAAAGTTTATCTGTTACATGGACAGAAATTATGCTTCCAAATATGTCTTATGAAATTATGTTTGACGACTTAGTGCCTAAGAATTCTGAAAGACATTATGTAGGAAATGGTAACGTTAGAGCTCCTAATGATACAGTAACTACAAACAATGAAACAGATGTTGTGATGGCTGTAGACTATTTCGGACTACCTGGCGTTAAGGAAGAAACAATGGTATTGGAACAAAATTATCCAAACCCATTCTCGGAATTTACTACTATCGATTTCAGTATTCCTACAGCCGGAAATGTAAGATTCTTTGTGGTAAATACTTTGGGTAGATTGGTATATCAAAAAGAAGACTTCTACGCCGAGGGTCGTCATTCTATAGACTTCTCTTATTCCGATTTGTCGACAGGTATATATTATTATGGAATAGAATTTGAAGGAAAACGATTGATGAAGAAAATGATTTTCAGAAAATAGTTTGGTTTTCATGTGTGTAATTGAAAGGATGGACATCTCTGTCCATCCTTTTTTTTAGATATAAAAGATATATGGTGCAACGTTTTATTAATGAAGTAGTCGATAGGTCATTGTTTAATCCAAACGATACCGTGCTTTTGGCAGTAAGTGGTGGTATGGATTCCGTTACTATGTGTGAACTCTTTTATAGGGCAGGATATAGATTCGCAATGGCTCATTGTAATTTTAGATTGAGGGCAAAAGATAGTGATGGAGATGAGGTTTTTGTAAAACAATTGGCCAAACGCTATAATGTACCTATTCATTCAGTGGCATTCGATACTACTGAATATGCTACCGAAAACAAATTTTCGATAGAGGAAGCTGCTCGAAACTTGAGATACGATTTTTTTGATAAATTGATTGAACAACATAAATATAGTTGTGTGGCAACCGCTCATCACAGAGATGATGCTATCGAAACATTCTTTTTGAACCTTATGAGGGGATCAGGAATAGTGGGACTGCATGGAATATTGCAGAAAAATGGCAAGATAATAAGACCGCTACTTTGTTTTGGACGTGATGAGATAGAGAACTTTATAAGGGTTAACAATCTCGAATATCGAACCGATTCTACCAACGCCACATTGGATTATAAGCGAAACAAAGTGCGACATCTGCTTGTTCCTTTGTTTAGAGACTTGGCTCCCGCATTCGACAAGACTATGCAAAACAATATGAAGCATATTGCCGATGTGGAGATGATATACCGACAAGATGTGGACAAAAAGCGAAACGAATTTATTCAAGTTCATCAAAATGGATATAAGATTTCGATGAAAGAATTGGAAACTCTTAATCCGTTGAGAACTTATTTGTATGAATTTCTATATCCGTTCGGCTTTGGACAAACAGTGGTGAGTGATATAATAAAGGGGTGGAATAATATTTCGGGTAAACGCTTTTTTGCCAAAGATTATTATTTGATAAAGGATCGCGATTATTTGTTTATCTATCCTTTGGTGTTGGAGGACGAGGACGCAAGGTATCTTATCCATGATGGCGATTGTCGTATGGATATGCCTATACATCTTGAAATGTATTTGTTAGAAAACTCATCTTTGATAGAGTTTGACTTTAATAAATATAATGCCTACTTCGATAGGGACAAACTTAGTTTCCCGCTTTACATTCGTAGGTGGAAAAGTGGCGATAAGTTTCAACCTTTTGGACTGAAAGGGAAAAGGAAAATAAGCGATTTGTTTACCGACCAAAAGCTATCGTTGCACGACAAAAAGAACATTTGGCTATTATGCAATGCCGATGATGAGATACTATGGGTGATGGGTTTGCGTACCGATGATAGGTTTAAGATAACATCCCAAACACATAATATATTAAATATAACTTGGAAGATATAAACTAAAAGAGACGCAAGTAATTGCGTCTCTTTTTTGTGTCTAACAGTTTGTTATAACTTCTTCTTTATCCATCCTGTCATTGTCTCAAGTACTTCTTCCGAAATGGTTTCTTCTATAGTCATATATTCATTAGCATTACCAGTTTCGCAGGTTTGGAATAAGTGGTTGAGGTTGGGTAGTATAATTATTTCGGCTTTGCCATTGGTACATCTTGTTATTGCTTCGGTGTTTTCGATGGCAAGCACCTGGCAGTCTTTGTCGCCGTTGAGTGCCAATATAGGGCACTTAACTTTGGATAAGTAGGGACAAGGGTCTAATGTTATAAATGATTGCATCCATTTATGTTGTAGTTGTGTGCTTGTTGCCATTACTTCTTTGGGCGAATAACCTATGACTTTGCGTTCTTCGCGGCTCAATGTGTGTTGTTTTACAATGCTGTCTATTTTCGATAGCATTTCGTTGTTTGCCGTAGAGGTGCTCATGTCCAAAAGTTTCTCTAATATTGTAAGGCGTTTGTTTATAAGACTATCTGCCATGCCGTTTATTTCGCATATCTTTTTGTTTTGTAGCAAAAGGGTCTCTTTGCCATCAATGCCGGGACCTGCCAATAGCACTATAAAAGCCACCGAACTGTTTCGCGAAGCCACAATAGGTGCTATTAATCCGCCTTCGCTATGTCCTATAAGGCCTATTTTCTTTTTGTCTATTTTGGGGTGCGATTGCAAAAACTTTACCATGGCTTCTATATCGTTGGCAAAATCCAAAGTGGTGGAATTAATGTTGCCGGTAGATTTGCCGTAGCCTCTGTCGTCGCAGCGTAGCACTGCTATACCATGGCGTGTAAGATAGTCGGCAATAACCATAAAGGGTTTGTGTTTGAATATTTCTTCGTCGCGGTTTTGAGCTCCCGAACCTGTGATTAGTATTGCTGCTGCAAAGTCTTTCCCTTGTGTGGGGTAGGTGAGGGTGCCCGATAGGGTGTTGTTATCTATTGTGTTTTCAATCATCACCTCTTCTTCGGTGTATGGAAGTGGTCTAACCGGGGTTTGAGGACGATTTATTTCGAATACTCCATTCGATGGCTTTAGATTGATATTTAGTTTGTTGCCATATTGTTTTATTTCCCCTCGAAACGTCGAATCGTTATGGTTGTATACCCATTTCCCCTGAAAGTTTAGCTTTTTAACATTGATAAAAAGAGAGTCGGAAGTAACTCTATACGATGTCGGTTCTATTTTTTCGCTACTTTGCATAGGGCTGTAAAGCACAGGAAACACCGAGTCGTTTCGTGTTTCGAAGTGAAGGTTTAGAGGTAGTTGCACCTCTTCCAATATTCCAAACCAATAGCGATCGGCAAACTCTTTTTGTGCAAAAATATTTGATACTATTAAGCTGATAAATAATAAAGTAGTAGACTTTTTCATCTTGATATATGTTTTTAATTTCTTTGCAAAGATACATAATTATTTTCAATTATATATTTTTTCCCTTCCTCCGCCTACTAATCTCTTTTCCCTCCACCACAAAACTTCTCTACCCCCACTACAAAACTTCTTTTTACCCCCTGCAAAAGTATATCCCAAGTCTTGGGACGAATATCCCAAAGTTTGGGACGAATATCCCAAAGCTTGGGACGAATATCCCAAACTTTGGGATATAGAAATATGGCGGGTTTTGCTAACTTTTATAGCGGGTTTTGGTAACTTTTATGGTAGGGGTAGTTTTAGATGTTGCCTAACATATTCGTGACATTTATAATATCGTGCACCGTAGAGACGTGCTGTGGCACGTCTCTTGCGGTATGGCATAGTTGGAGACTTTGGAGACGCGCCGCGGCGCGTCTGTACGATCGGGGGAATATTGTTTTGGTTGTAAAATATTCGGGGTGTTGGTTTGGGTATATAACATTATGCAACCGTAGAGACGCGCCGTGGCACGTCTCTTGTGATGCGTCTGTACGATCGGGGGAATATTGTTTGTGGGTAAAAATATTCGGGGTGTTGGTTTTTTGGCGATAAAATATTATGCAACCATAAGAAAAAGCATGGTAATGTTTTTTTTAACCGGACTATTTGGGTTTGATAAGCACAAGTTGTTTGCATTTTTGTAAAAAAAAAGAATAAAAAGTTTTGCAGTGTCGAAAAATGTTTGTATATTTGCACCGATTTTACGAGGATAGGATTTGGCTTATTTTGAGGGTGGATTAGAATTTGTTAAACATTGTAAATAACTAAAAATAATAATATTATAGATATGAAAAAACTATTATTTTCGATGATTCTTTTACTCCAATTAGGAGTATCAAAAGCACAAATTGTTGATGATGTTTATATCTCAACTAATTTTAATTCGAGTTGTGTTATTCAAGTGCCCGACTCATGTCCTCCTTATTTACATTCTCCCGGAGAGTGTTTTATTGTCTGTCGCAATTCTGTTGTTACTTACACAGCCGAAAATGTTAATGCCATCTCGTATGAATGGGAAGTGTCCGGAGCCGAAAGTTATGATACTTTGTCGGACGGAAAGACCATACAAGTCAACTGGGGTAACTCAGAAGGAGGACGAGTAAAAGTAGGTATTACTACAAGTAACGGCAAATATGCTACCGATGAGCGATGCATACAAGTTATAGAACAACCAAAGATTTCGGTGATGTCTACACCCGGCTATACCGTATCTACAGGAACGAAGGTTATCAACCTATGCTTTGGCGAAACGGTTAGTTTTACCGACATCAGTCAAAGTTATGATATACCTATCGAAAGCTATACATGGATTGTTGAAGGTGGAGAATATGAAGATAACAATGAGGTGGTTAATACCAAGAACTATAGTATGACACCATTAAATCCCGGCAAATATACAGTAACGCATAAGATAGAGAATGCTTGTGGATGCGAATCGGAAGAGGTTTATATAGTTCATGTTTCAGAGCTTATAGATTTAGAGCTTTCGTGTTATGGCACCGCTTGCGGAGGTCGTCAAGTGTCGTATACGTTAGAAAATATCAGTTGTTCGGAGTATTTTTGGAATGTAGAAAACGGAGAAATAGTATCACCTCAAGGCTTGCCAACCGTTACAGTGGTATGGGACAGCCCTGTTACCGGCTATGGAGTGTTGTCGTTGGATATGTCGCAATGCGAAACAGATTGTAATAATATGATATCACGAAAGATACCTGTTATTTCGGAGGCTGCTGTTATACAAGGAAAGTCAGAGGTATGTATAGGCGAGTCCTTACGATACGAATTACCATTGTGGGGATCTACATCATATGACTGGGCAGTAGTGGAAGGCGAAAACGAAGACCCTGCTACATCTGTTGTAATGAGTAGCGACCTGTATCCCAATCAAAAAATATTTACCTTTACTGCTCCGGGTACTTATACCATACGTTGTCTATACCGTTGCAACTTTTTGCAATGCGGACCATTTGTAACTACCAAAACCATAACGGTAAAAGATGCATTAGAGATAAATTCATCATCGGAAGCCCTATGTGCCGGCGTTCCTGTAAGTTTTACCACCAATTCCGAAAGTAGTGTATGGTGGGGAGTATATAACAAAAATGGCATATTGCAATACACTACCACAAATGATAGCTTGACATATACATTTGAAACACCGGGTACATCATACACCATAAAAGCTTACGATACTGCGTATTGCGACACTTCTATATATTCCGTTGCCATTCGCAACAATCCTCCTATAGTCGATTCTATAGTTGGCGACAGTGTAGCCTGCCCTTACGAAGGCACACTTCTTACAGCCTATCCTACAAGTCCGAGATATTATATAGAATGGTATACCTATAACGATTCTACATGGCACAGCGGAAGCAGCATAAATGTTTTTCCACAGTTTGTGAATGGCGAATATTGTGTAGGCGTTTGTCAAGTGGATATCGAAACGGGTTGCCGTTCGGAGCTTACCAACTATACCATACACCTCTTTAGATTTTCTCCGGTGGTTAGCGACGGTTTCAAAGCCTGCCCCGAAGAGCTACTGACACTGTCGGTGGTAGATCAGGCACCGCGATGTTTGTATGAATGGTATTTGGACGAGGATAATTACTACAAAGCCTCAGTGCAAGGCAGTCATATACAGGCTTCTGTCGATCTGGCAATAAACCGTTTGGTAAGTGGTGGCGACGATAATTATCTGTTTCCGGTGATGTTGCAACGCAGTGCCTGTGGCGTTAAAACCAAAGATACCGTATTGATAGAGGTAAACCACCCAGCCGAGTTCGCGATAAACATGAAAGAAGCAGTCTGTCAAAATGATGCCTTGTTGCTTAGTGCCGAAGGCGATGGCGATGATACCTACTTATGGGAAATACCCGGCCGTATGCGGCGCGAAGGCAATAATATTTCTCATACATTCAATTGGAGTGGGATAGATACTATAGAGGTGTCGGCACGTAGCGGAGCCACATGCAGTTATGGAACGCCTAAGATACATATAGTAGAGATTATAGCAAAGCCTCAGCTCAGTATATTATCTCATGGCGATGGACATTTGGAAGCCGTGGTATCCAATTGCGACCCCATTATGTATGAGTGGAGTAAAGGAGACGAGGTGTTGAGTTCAGAGCCTATGTTTTATGTTGAAAATATTGAGAGTTTGACGGAATATTGCTGTGAGGTATTTTGTGAATATCCCGAAGATGAACTATTATGTTCGGCACGCAACTGCTATAGCATAGTATGCGAAGACACCATTGATGTAGATCCTGTACATATAGAAGACTTGGAACCCTATTGTGGAAGAGGAACATTTGCTATAGAACCTTATTATACTGATTCTGAAATAAATTGGTATGTGGATCCTTTTGAGTCCGGCATTGAAGGAAATGGCAGCAGCCGTGTAAATATAAAATTCCGCACCGCAGGCGTGCATACTATTACAGCTATCGAAAGGAAATACGATGGACACTGTGTACGCCACACCATTACATGTACTATATATTGTGTACCACACTTCACTTTGTCGTATATATGTCCCGACAATATTAAGATAACCGATAGTTCGAGCTATTATCAAACCTCAATAGATAATATTGCGTTTTATTATAAAAATGAACTTATAACGGTAGCAGAACGTGGTGGCTATTGGATAACCTCTATACCCGATGAAATAGATAGTAAAACAACTTTTGCGTATAGATGCGAGTTTGGTATTATAGATAATGCTACAGGAAATATAATTAATTGCGACGCTGTTACTAATCCTATAACGTTATATCCTTCCGGCGAATTGCTAAGCTGCCATATACCCCAAAAGGCATGTGCCAAAGTGCCTTTTTCGTTATACGCCACAGGCAATAATATAATGAGGTATACATGGCGGTTTGCAGATAACTCAACCTATAGCAACGATTCGATAGACCATACTGTAGAACTTGATGGCAGTTCTACTATAGGAACGATTAATATAAAATTGACAGCCATAGACTCCAATGGTTGCACTTTCTCGCGAAATGGAACGGTTGAGGTTAGATCTAATCTTATAGAAGGTATGGTGTTTGTACAATCAGACCCTTATCCGTGTCCGGGAAATTATTCATTATTACAATTTCTATCTACTATATCCGATAATGATAATGAAAATGATAATATGTGGACATATAGGTGGTTATCCGGTGGCGAAGCCGACACCTTGCCCACATATAATACATTGGTGCAAGATAACCATATCGTTCGGGTTATGGAGCCGGAGTATGGCTGCGTAAGCGAATTTGGAGGAAAATCCATTTTCAGACTAGCCCCCGATGCTCGCATATTGGCCAAATCTGTTTACTGTCCCGAAGATGAGGTTCGGCTATTGGCAGCACCGGGAAGCGACTATACTTATCAGTGGAATATAGGAGGGTATAATATGTCGTTAGTAGACACTGTTCATAATCCTGAGGGTACGCTAACTATAAGCGGATGCACTCCTATGCGTGATTATTACGACACTTTGATAGTAGGCAATAGCCAAGGTTGCTATAGCACGGCATACCATAACTTTAAAATTGTTTACACATCGGCATCACCTCAAATAAGCATCGATGGAGACAACTGTATGTTGCATCCACCATTACGACTTATCTCCACACAAGGAATACCCCTATATTGGAGCAATGGCGACTATGGCACCGATGCTTACTACTACACATCGGGCAGTGCGTTGGCATATTACTACGACACCAATGGTTGCAAATCCTATACCAGCAATATCCTCCTTAGCTATGTGCCTGACTATGATGCACTGCTTACGGGTTGCTATTGCCTTTCCGACTATCGATTGCCAACCGACTTGCCTATATATGGCTTTTATCCTCAAAGCACAATATTGGGGTACTGGCAGTGGCTAAAGAATGATAATTCGATACATTCGGGCAATAGTCCGATAGACATGTTGCCTATAGAGCAAGATGGAGGAGAATATAGATTATTGACAAAACTGCCCGATAATATTGATTGTGAATCAGAGTCTCCCTTATTAACTATATTGAAATGTGGCGGAGAAGGAGGAGGTGATGGAACAGAAAGTCCATGGAGCGATTTTGACTTTACTACTGCTGGTTTTATGCAATTATCATTGAAAGAGCCACCGGAGGTAAGTTGCGAAGTGAATGATTGTGAATTGTATGTAACCATAACATTGAATTTGCTTAATAGAAGTGAGGAGGATGATGAGACTATAACCGATATTTTTGCAAATTCGTTAAATAATACAGTAGTAGGTTTTAGCCCCAATCCGTTATATATAGTTTCCGGCGAATCGGAAACTGTAACCATAACAATGGATATAAATAATATATCGGCAAATTCGATATTCCTATATTTTTTCAATACCATTGATAATAAATATTTTTATATAAGTATTAACGATTTGGATTTTATAGCTTGTGCTGCTGATACTTGTGTAATGAATATAGTAGAGAATAAATTCGAGTTGGATATAGATAGAAGTACACAAGGGCAAGCATTGTATTTTAATTTTGAATTGGAATATCCCGGAGTGCAAGATATTTTTAAAGTTTGGGTAGAACCATCCGAGATAATAAATATTATAACATCAAGCAATACAATCGCCGGAATATGGCAATTAAACTACAATAGTTTAAGCAACCATTGGGATTTGGATAACGAAGCCACTGTTTGCATACATGCATTGGTATGCAAAGATTCCACTACTCTGTGTCATGCCATATATTGTGTGCCAATAAGCACCATATTGGAGATGGCAGACGGGATGTTAGACGAAAAATCAACGAAATCAAAAACCGAAAATAGTGATACATCCAACATACCTATATATGCCGATGAGCCATACCTTGTGCCAAATCCGGCTTACGACAATGTGTCAATAGAGGGAATGGCAAAAGAGGATATAGAGGCTGTGAATATATTGGATATGAATGGCAAAGCCATACCTATTATTATAAGAACTAATAATATCAATATATCCAATTTGCCAAGTGGTGCCTATATAGTATGCATAACTACAAGCAATAATAAAGTGCATTATTTAAAACTGATAAAAAAATAATAAGGAGGGAAATTTATGAATAATATGAGTTTACGCAAGAGTATTACACTGCTTGCCATATATATGATTATGTTTGCTAATATAGGTTATACCCAATATATAGCCGAAGGTTGGCAATGGATGAAAGAGTTTCAGGGAGCGGAATTAGATAAAGAATATAACTCCATTAAGCAAGTGGTTATGGATAGTGCCGGAGATTATTATATATTGGGTACCACAGGCTATGGGGGCGATATAGATGATATTGCATTATATCCTGAGGATCATCTTCCGTATAATCCATACATTGAGGGTGGTATATTTTTTGCAAAGATAGACGGATATAGCGGAGATGTGCAATGGGTGAAAAAACTAAAACATCATGGTGCTGATATTTCATTTTTTCTGGCAAGTATATTGTATAATAAAGGGAAAATATATCTTTGGGCACAAGTAGGATTGGTTAGAAGTCAAGGAATAAGTCCGGCTTCTTATTTTTATTATTTGGATACTGCGTATTATTTAGGTAATGGTGTTTATACAGGAAATTATGATCATAATCCTTTTCCGTTTAATAAGGTGAATAGATATTTTGATGCGGTTGTAACCTTCGATTTGGAAGGCAATAAAATAGACGAGCATTTTTTATGCCTTATTCATAGAGATAGTGTTGCTATAGATAATGCAGTTCGTTCAGATAGCGTCGTTGTAAATCCACTCCTCTATATAACAAATCCTTTAGGTGGAAAATTGGCGCATATAGATAATGATGGCAATATGTATGTATATACTCAAAGTTGTTATGCTTACGATGAAGTTTTAGGTAGATATAATATAGAAACGGATACCACATTGCCATTCAAAATATATGTGGACGACACCATGGCATACGAATTTAAAACCCAAGAATATTTTGGTAGCGAAACCTGTGGTGGAGCTTTTAAAAATATCTTTTTATGGAAGTTTTCGCCCGATTTAAGACCGTTATGGCCGGAGCCTAAACCTCTTATAAAATATGTGGATAGCTGCACCGATGATTTTAGATTTCAGCAGACTTTGGGTAATATTCTTTTTGTTGATGAATCGTCTACAGCCTATGATAATTCAATGTACTTTCATTGGTTTCCATGTGGTTCTCCTACTAATGCTGAAGAACAGACATATCCGATGTATGTATATTTTGATTCGGTAAACCGTATAAAAATAGAAAATTATGGAGATTCTCGAATTGCCGGAGCAATAATTAAGGTGGATACATCGGGCAATATAGAGTGGGTTAGCAAAGATAAATATTTAGTTCCCAAAACAGAACAAGTTGCTCATATGTTTAGAAGTACTGAGTACATGAAAGATAGTGTAATATATGTAATACAAACAGTTGCAGCCTCATCGGTAGATAATACAGTTTATTTAGATGAAGAGCATCAATATCAACTGCCCAAGTGTTATGATTTAACCGATAATTATAGCGACATGATGTTTTATAAAAAGATAAGTCGTCGCACCGGCGAATATCTTGGAAGTGGTACTATATGTCCAAAGGGAACAAGCGGATTTGAGTATGTTTTTATGACAGATCTTTTTGAGGTAAACGATACTCTATATGGCTTTGCCTCGTATATAAAAAATGATTTCGAAAACACGGGTACTTTAAGTTCAGAGCTTGTGCATTGGGATAAAGATAATAACTTTTTGGGTGCTGTGGATACCATAGCCACTTTTGGCGAAACCAAAGAGAGTTTTTACCCTTATGTTTTTTCCACCGGCGATGGTAGAGTGTTGGTATATGGTAATAAATCGGTAGCATACAGCCAAGCACCTATATACTTTAACGATACTATACATCTGCATTTTACACCGGAGTCGAAGGGCTACTTTGGTATGCTTTACGATTCTATGTTTGTTCAACGTACACCTATGGAGGAAGAGGACGACGACACCATATCAACACATAGCCCACTGCTGTTGCATCCCGACGTGAAGATATATCCCAATCCTGCAGTGTCGTATATATATGTAGAGCTCCCCGATAATATCACCTACCATAAAGCAGAGCTATGGAGTGCGAGTGGAGCACTACTGCAAACCACCACCGAGCGTGTGCTTAACCTTCACAACCTCTCGCCCGGCACCTACTACATAAGAGTGTACACCCCCGAAGGCATAGGAACACAAAAGATAATAAAGATGTAGCACAAAACGGATAGACGAAGTTTAGATATATGTATTATGGCATTATCCCATATATGTTATTGGTGTAGTATATATGGGATAATGTGTTTTTGGGTATAATATTGTGCAACCGTAGAGACGCGCCGTGGCACGTCTCTTGTGATGCGTCTCTACGGTTGCGTCTCTTGTGCCATGTTATATTGGTTGTGGTTGGAGTCTTGTAGGCATAAATCTTTCTGCGAAAAAATATTCATTCTTTTTGTTACTAATGTGTATAAAAAGTTGTATCTTTGCACGTGTTAATGATATTGCTTTGGATAGATAAAAACATTTGAACGATAGTGTACTACACATTGTCGGTGCGTTATGTATTATGGACGAAAAACTATCTTTGTATTTGGAAAAGGCACAACGCTATTGCTCGTTGGGTGAACAATGTGTGCATTCTGTTAGCAAAAAGATGAAAGAATGGGGAGTGGAAACCAACGAGGCTGAATATATAATAGGCGAACTTATAGTGGGTGGTTATTTGAATGAGGAGCGTTATGCCAAGGCTTTTGCTCGTGGAAAGTTTAAGATGCTGAAGTGGGGACGAAAGAAGATAGTGTATCATTTGAAGATGAATAATATTTCGCCGGCAAATATAAAGATAGCATTGCAAGAGATAGACGAAGATATGTATGACGAAGTATTGGGAACATTGCTGCTAAACAAATGGAACGAAACCAAAGGAAACGTATTTTCCCGAAAGGGCAAGGTGATGAGTTATCTTGCTGCCAAGGGCTATGAAACGGATTTGATATTGAATAAACTAAACGAAATAGTAAATAATAAAAATACAAAACAATGAGAAATAAAAAAATATTAGCAGCCTTGTTGTTGCTGTTTTTTGGAATGGCGGTGTATGCCAACGATATTAATATAGCCGACACTGCACAAAGTGCCAAACAAGACACTGTGGTGCCTAAGGTTAGTAATTGGAAAACCACATCGTTGCCTACACTTAAGTTTTCGCAATACTATTACGACAATTGGGCTTCGGACGGCTACACTCAGGTGGCTTTCACCATAGGATATATAGGCACATACACCTATACCAAGCCTAATTATATATGGGATTCGCGAGTGGATTTGGCTTTTGGTTTCTTAAAGATAGACATGAATGCCGATAAAATATTCGACGATTCTAAATATCTAAGAAAGAGTGATGATAAGATGGACTTTACGTCTACCTTTTCGTGGAAAATGAAGAGCAATTGGAATTGTAATGCATCTGTCAATTTTAAATCGCAGTTTTATGATAGCTATAAATTCTATGCCGATCCCGAACAAGAGCCCACTTTGATGTCAACACTTTTTGCTCCTGCATATATGATAACCTCGTTGGGTTTTGAATATAAGAAAGAGTATTGGAATGCATCGTTCTCGTTTATAACCGGCAAGAATACCTTTGTGTTAGACAATCGTATCAATCCGGCCGACTATGGTGTACTCGAAGGTCGCTCGTATATGGGTTGGGGTTCGTATGTGCGTTTCTATTTCAAGAAAGATCTTTGGAAAAATATAAACCTATACACACGTTTGGAGTTATTTTGGGAATATCAAAAAGAACTCCTAACTCAAACCGATGTCAACTGGGAAACCACTGTGGAATTTAAAGTAAACTCGTGGCTGTCGGCATTTGCCAGTTTGAATTTGATATATGATGCCGACTATTCGTTGGCGCGTCAGTTGTATCAACGTTCGGGAATACAAATAAACTTAGATTGGATAAACAATATAAGAAAACATTAATAATGCTGATGCAAAATAGGGCAAAAATGGATAAGATTTAGAGTAATAATAGTCGTTTTTGCCCTATTTTATGCGAGAAAATACAAAAAATATTGATGAGATATATCTTAGATAACGAGAGTGTTAAACTTAAGAGTCTAAAAAATGTTTGCAATAGGCTTGTGTAGAATAAAAAAAATGTGTACTTTTGCAAACTGAAAAATCGGGGTGTGGCGCAGTTGGCTAGCGCACTTGCATGGGGTGCAAGGGGTCGAAAGTTCGAGTCTTTTCACCCCGACTTTTTTATATATACGTATGTGTTTTAAGGAAATCGATGGAATTATTTTTGGATACTAAAATAGAATACCTAAAAGGTGTAGGTCCTTCACGAGCTGTATTGTTGCAACGCGAGTTGGGAATATTCACTTTCCGGGATTTGTTGGTGTATTATCCTTTCAGATATGTCGACCGAACTCATTTTGTAAGCATACGCAATGTGTGTGATACTAATAACTATATAGTAACCAAAGGTTATATAACACGCCTCGAACTTATAGGCACCGGGCGTACACAACGTTTGGCAGCAACTCTTACCGACGAAACCGGGAGTATGGAACTGGTGTGGTTTCAAGGGTTGAAATGGATAAAAGATGCATTAAAACCTAATGTAGAATACATGGTGATGGGCAAGCCTAACTTTTTTAATGGCAAGTATTCTATATCGCATCCCGAAGTGGAGGTGTTGCGAAACAATGTCGATGATGCCATTAAGCAAACTTTTATGCCCGTATATTCTTCTACCGAGAAGTTGAAAGCTGCAGGTTTGGCATCAAAAGGAATATCAAAGTTGGTGTATACCTTGCTAAAAGAGGCTGAGGGTAGAATAGCCGAAACTCTTCCTATATATATACTACAAAATAATAGATTGATGAAAAGGGAAGACGCTTTGCTATCGATACATTTTCCCGAAAACAACGAATTGTTGCAGCAGGCTATATATAGATTGAAGTTTGAGGAATTGTTCTTTTTACAGTTAGACTATCAGTATTCCAAAAAGAAACGGAAGGAAAGTACACAAGGGTTTGTATTCTCTAAGATAGGAGAAAGCTTTAATACCTTCTACACTACATGTTTGCCTTTTGAACTTACCAATGCCCAAAAACGTGTGGTAAGAGAGATACGCAACGATGTGAAAACCGGCATGCAGATGAATAGATTGCTACAAGGCGATGTTGGTAGTGGCAAAACGTTGGTGGCTTTGCTATGTATGCTTATGGCGAAAGACAATGGCTTTCAAGCCTGCATGATGGCACCAACAGAAATATTGGCAACGCAGCACTTTGCCGGTATTACCAAATTCTTGGCTTCGATGGATGTGAAGGTGGCTTTGCTTACCGGTTCCACCAAGTTGTCTGACAAACGTAAGATAAAAGAGCAACTGCTAAATGGCGATATAGATATACTTATAGGTACTCATGCTTTGATAGAAGATGATGTGAAGTTTGCTAATTTGGGTTTTGTAGTTATAGATGAGCAGCATCGTTTTGGAGTGGAACAGCGTGCAAAGATGTGGACCAAAAATCATATACCGCCACATATACTGGTAATGACTGCCACACCCATTCCTCGTACTTTGGCGATGACGTTTTATGGCGATCTGGATTGTTCGGTAATAGACGAATTGCCACCGGGACGTAAACCGATAAAGACTGTGCATCAATACGACACCGACCGTCTTAAAGTGTTTTCTTTTATGGAAAAACAGATAGCATTGGGTAGGCAGGTGTATGTGGTGTATCCTTTGATAAAAGAATCGGAAAAGTTGGATTTGAAAGACCTGATGGACGGCTATGAAAGTATTTCGAGGCGTTTTCCATTGCCACAATATCAGATAAGTATAGTGCATGGGCAGATGAAAGCGGCAGATAAGGATTATGAGATGGATAGGTTTAAGCAGGGTATAACCAATATAATGGTGTCCACCACTGTGATAGAAGTTGGTGTAGATGTGCCTAATGCTACTGTGATGATAATAGAAAATGCCGAGCGTTTTGGTTTGGCACAATTGCATCAATTGAGAGGCAGAGTAGGACGAGGTGGTGAGCAGTCGTATTGTATATTAATGACATCCGACAAACTGACCTATGTGGGGCGTGAACGTATATCTACAATGGTGCGAAGCAACGATGGTTTTGAGATATCGGAAGCCGATTTAAAACTTCGAGGTCCCGGCGATTTACAAGGTTTGCAACAAAGTGGTGTGGTGCATCTAAAGATGGCAGACATAGTGAAAGACGAGTCGCTTATACGTTTGACAAGAGATATAGTAGCGGATATTTTGCACGACGATCAGGAATTGAAAAAGATAGATAACGCACCCATACGACTGTATTTGCAAAGTAGAAAAAAAGAACAAAATTGGAGCAAAATATCATAAAAGGTAAGTGCCAAAAACACAAAAACAGAACAGAATTATAATTGTTATGGGTATATCGGGTGTGAATTATGAAATATGCACTCCAATAATTGTAACATTATTAGGATATTATAGATGTTGAAAAATAAATTAATAATAAAAAGGGAAATAACTTGTAGAATATTCTAAATAGTTGTACCTTTGCATGTTGAAAAACCAATAGAAAGAATGGAATATAATACACAGAGAAAAAAGCTTAAAATTACCGATTACGGGCGTAATGTATGCAAACTTATAGAATTTGCAAAGACAATAGAGAATAGAGAAAAACGTAATCAGGTAGCAAATATAATAATAAATGTAATGTCGCAAGTGAATCCTAACGCCCAAGACAATATAGATTATAAGCATAAACTATGGGATCATTTGATGATATTATCGAATTATGAATTAGACGTTGATTGTCCTTACGAAATAAATAAGGAAAATACAGTACAGTTTACTCCCAAACCTTTGAAGTATAAAAATCATAGAATAAAATATCGTCATTATGGCAAGTTTATGGAAGATATGATAAACAAGGCTATAGAATATCCCGAAGGCGAAGAGAAAGAATATTTGACAGAATTGATAGCTCATCATTTAAAGAAATCGTATCTTACATGGAATAGAGATACAGTAAATGATGAATTGATATACGAGCAGATGGATGCGATATCGGGTGGTAAACTAAAAGTGAGTGAAGATTTTAAATTGTTGCAAACCAAGGATTATTTAGAACAACCGGTAAAGATGGCTGTAACATCGCCCAATAGTCAGGCTAAGCCGAAGAAGAAAAACAATGCTGCCAAAAATAAGGTGAAAAACAAAAACAAGCGTTCGCAACAAAAGAAGTCTTCCGGTAAATAAAACAATATAGATGACAAACCTTTAAAACATATCAATTATGAGTTCATTCGAGATAGTAGGAGGCAATCGATTGCATGGAGAGATTGTTCCACAAGGTGCCAAAAATGAAGCATTGCAAGTAATATGTGCTACATTGCTTACATCCGAAAAAGTGGTTATAGAGAATATTCCAAACATTAGAGATGTAAATAAACTTATCGAACTGCTTGAACTTTTAAATGTAAAGGTTGATAAATTGTCGGACGATACTTATCAGTTTCAGGCAGACAATGTTGATTTGGCAATGATGAAGACCAAAGAGTTTTCGCAACAAGCCACTGCATTGCGTGGGTCGATAATGATAGTAGGTCCTATGTTGGCTCGCTTTGGCAGTGCTCTAATACCTCAACCCGGCGGCGACAAAATAGGTCGTAGAAGGTTGGATACACACTTCTTTGGTTTTGAAAAATTAGGTGCTGAAGTAGAGTTTCAGAAAGATAAATATACCGTATGCGCCGATAAACTTGTGGGAGATTATATGCTCTTAGACGAGGCTTCGGTAACAGGTACGGCTAATATAGTGATGGCTTCGGTGTTTGCCGAGGGTGTTACCACTATAATGAATGCAGCTTGCGAACCATATATATATCAGCTATGTGGTATGCTTAACAAAATGGGTGCCAAAATATCAGGCATCGGTTCCAATTTGCTTACTATAGAAGGAGTGTCGATATTGGGAGGCTGTACACATCGTTTGCTACCCGATATGATAGAAGTGGGTAGTTTTATTGGATTAGCGGCTATGACACGATCCGAGATCACTATAAAAAATGTGGAACATAAGCATTTGGGATTGATACCGCAAGTGTTTAAACGTTTGGGTGTGGATATATGGCAACACAACGATGATATAGTGGTGCCTAAACAAGATCATTATACCATCGACCATTTTATGGACGGTTCGATAATGACAATATCCGATGCTCCATGGCCGGGATTTACTCCCGACCTTATAAGTATAGCATTAGTGGTGGCTATTCAGGCCAAAGGCAGTGTGCTTATTCATCAAAAGATGTTCGAAAGCCGTTTGTTTTTCGTTGATAAGTTGATTGACATGGGAGCACAAATAATACTTTGCGACCCTCACCGTGCAACGGTTATTGGTATGAATCACGAGCATCCATTGCGTGGAGTAAGAATGACATCGCCCGATATTAGAGCCGGTGTGGCTTTGCTTATAGCTGCATTGTCGGCACAAGGTAAGAGCAGAATCGACAATATAGAACAGATAGATAGAGGTTATCAGAATATCGATGAACGATTGAGAAAACTTGGAGCCGATATAAAGAGAATAGATTAATAATATTTCTTACATATACAAACTATATAAAAAACTACTATTACACTATATATACTATGTTGTTTGGATTGTTTACTAAGAAAGAAGAAAAAATATTGTCGCGGATAGGCGTAGACATTCACTCTCATTTGATACCCGGAATCGATGATGGTGCTAAGGATTATGAAACGTCGCTCTCATGTATACGTGAGATAGCACGACAAGGTGTGCAGAAAATATATGTAACTCCGCATTTTCAAACTCGTCGTTTTAAGAATGATGAAGATGATGTAAGACTCCGTTTTGAGGAGTTGAAAGCCAAAGTGGCAGACGCTAAGATAGATGTGGATATGCAGTTGGCCGGCGAATATTTGATAGACGATGGTTTTAGATCCAGAATGCAATCGGATAAAAAGTTCCTTACTATAAACGATAAATATTTGTTGGTGGAGTTCTCTTTCAATCAGTCGATGATGGGTATTGAAGAATTGTTTTTCGACCTTCAGATGATGGGATACGAAGTTATATTGGCACATCCCGAACGCTACCCTTATTTCGATGTCGATTCTGATTTGCTGAATAAACTTAAAGAACAAGGCGTTTATTTCCAATCTAATATATTGTCGTTTGGAGGCTTTTATGGCAAAGATGTTATGAAAAGATCTTACCAGTATGTGGAAAAAGGTTGGATAGACTTTTTGGGAACAGATATGCATAATATAAAATATCGTGATGCTTTATCAGATATATGCAATATCTCAAAGTTTCAAAAGATGATGAGAAAACAAATATTTTTAAATAATCAATTATAATAGTATGAGTTCATTAAATGCAATATCTCCTATTGATGGAAGATATAGAAAACAAGTAGATATGTTGGGTGGCAATTTTTCGGAAGCCGCTTTGATTCGTTATAGAGTAAGAGTAGAAATAGAATATTTTATAGCATTATGCGAGTTGCCTTTGCCTCAACTTTCGAACTTTGATAAGAGTTTGTATCCTCAATTGCGTAAAATATATGAAGACTTTACCGACCAAGAAGCATTGGAAGTAAAAGAAATAGAAAAGACTACAAACCACGATGTGAAGGCTGTGGAATATTTTATCAAAAGACGATTCGATGCTTTGGGAATACAAGACTATAAAGAATTTGTACACTTTGGTTTAACATCGCAAGACATAAACAATACTTCGGTGCCATTATCGATAAAAGAATGCCACGAAAATACTTATTTGCCAATGATGCAAAAGGTTGTGTCTCTTATCGAAGAAAAGGCATACGAGTGGAAAGACATACCGATGTTGGCACACACACATGGCCAGCCTGCATCGCCTACTACCTTGGGTAAAGAAATGATGGTGTTTGTTTATCGTCTTAAACGTCAAATAGAGTATTTCGACACAATACCGTTTTCGGCTAAGTTTGGTGGTGCCACAGGCAACCTTAATGCCCATATAGTGGCTTATCCTCAATACGATTGGGTGGCTTTTGCCAACGACTTTGTTTCTAAACATTTGGGTTTGGAACGTTTGCAATACACCACACAAATCGAAAACTACGACAATATGGCTGCATATTACGACAATTGCAAGCGTATAAACGTGATATTGATAGATTTTTGTAGAGATATTTGGTCCTATGTGTCGATGGAATATTTTAAACAACGCATAAAAGAAGGCGAAGTTGGTTCGTCGGCTATGCCTCACAAGGTTAATCCTATCGATTTCGAAAATGCAGAGGGAAACCTTGGTATAGCTAATGCTATATACGAACATTTGTCGCACAAGTTGCCGATATCGAGATTGCAACGCGACCTTACCGACTCTACTGTAAGCCGCAATGTGGGTGTGCCTATCGCTCATTCGTTGATAGCTTTGAAGTCGATAGAAAAAGGTTTGGGAAAACTATTGCTCAACGAAGCAGCCATAGAACGCGATTTGGAAAACAATTGGCCCGTGGTTGCCGAGGCTATACAAACTATATTGAGAAGCATAGGCTATCCTAATCCATACGAGACTTTGAAGAACTTGACTCGTACAAACTCCAAAGTAAATGCCGAAACCATAGCTTCGTTTATCGATACATTAAATGTGGACGATAATATAAAAGCTCGTTTGAAGGCTATTACTCCGCATAACTATTTGGGTATAAAAGTATCGGATAAATAATATTTTTATATAACGAAACGGTTGCTATGAAGTATTTTACATTACACCGGCTCAAACCTTATTCCGCAAGGTTGTTGTTCTTTATTGTGTTTGAGATATTGTCGGTAATGTTTACTATGGCAACCGTTTTGTCTTTGGCTGATTTTTTGAAGATTCTTTTCGAAACCGAAACCACAGCGATAGAGACTTCGGCCGACAATTACCAATTGAATTATTTGTTGCAACAGTTTTATTTGTGGCTTATTTCGTTTGGTAAATCTAAGGCCATTGTGATGTTTTCTGTTATTTTGTTTTCGTTGTATGCACTTAAGAACATATTTTCTTATTGTGGCGAAGTGCAAATATCCATAATACGATCAAAAGTGGTGCGAAATATTCGTAATGCTTTATTTGCCAAAACAATGAGGCTTTCGATGGATTATTTCGGACACACTCGCAAGGGCGATATATTGTCGAGGTTTAGCAACGATATGGTAGAGTACGAAGAAAATGTAATAAAAGCAATTCGCCAACTGGTAATAGCTGTTATAAATGTGCTTTTGTATTTTATGATGTTGCTGTATATCAATACCAAACTTACTATATTTGTACTCTGTTTGTTTCCCATTATAGCTTTGGTGATATCGCGTATTACACGACATCTTAGGCGAAACTCGGCCACTTTGCAACAGAAAACATCTTTCCTTATGTCGCTTATCGAAGAAACTTTGTCGGGATTGCGTATTATAAAGGCTTATACGGCTATAGATTTTTCTAACGACCGCTTTAGGGCATACAATAAATCATACACACGGCTGCGAAACAAAGTCTACCGCAGAGTTGATTTGGCATCGCCTGTAAGCGACTTTATGGCCAACTGCATAGTGATGGGTATATTGTTGTTTGGCGCTTCTTTGGTTTTCAACAACGATTCCGGTTTGTCGCCGGAGTTGTTTATCACATACATTATGATGTTTGTGTTGCTAATCAATCCGGCAAAAGACGTAGCCACTGCTGTGTCGTCTCTCAAAAAGGGGCATGCCTGCACCGAGCGTTTGAGTGGTTTTATCGAAGAAGCCGAAAAGGTGGTGGATGCAAACAATCCTATCGAATTTAAAAATCTAAAAGAGGGCATAAGGTACGAGCATGTGTCGTTTTCGTATAATGGCACTGATATGGTGTTAGATGACGTTACACTCGGCATAAACAAAGGGCAAACCATTGCCTTGGTGGGTCATTCGGGTTCGGGAAAGAGTACTATGGTGGATTTGTTGTCGAGGTTTTATAACTCTACTTCAGGCAAGATACTTATCGACGGAATACCAATAGAACAATATGCTATTGCCGATATAAGAAATTCGATAGGAATAGTGTCGCAAGATACCATATTGTTTAACGATACTGTGTTTAATAATATATCTTTTGGAATGCAAGGTGCCACTCAGCAGCAGGTCGAAGAAGCCGCCAAGATAGCTAATGCTCACGACTTTATATTGCAGATGCCTCAAGGTTATCAAACAGTGATAGGCGATAGGGGCAGCCGATTGTCGGGTGGACAACGCCAAAGAATAAGTATAGCACGTGCCGTATTGCGAAATCCGGATATTCTTATACTCGACGAGGCTACATCGGCATTGGATACCGAAAACGAACGTTTGGTGCAAAATGCAATGAACAATGTGCTGGTAGGTAGAACTGCCATAGTGATAGCCCACCGATTGTCAACCATTGTTAATGCCGATAACATAGTGGTGCTGGATAAAGGAAAGATAGTAGAGCAAGGTACTCACAACGAATTGTTGAATAACGAAAACGGCTTGTATCACAAGTTGTGTACAATGCAATACCTTGATAAGTAGAAAATCAAATAAACATATAAATACCATGAAATATAGAACAGGAATAGGCTATGATGTTCATCAGTTGAGAGATGGTTTGCCTTTTTATTTGGGAGGCGTCAGGGTAGAACATAGCAAAGGTGCTGTGGGACATTCGGATGCCGATGTGCTTATACATGCAATATGCGATGCCTTGTTGGGTGCTGCCAATTTGGGCGACATAGGCAAGCATTTCCCCGACACCGAACCCAAATATAAAGGTATAGATAGCAAAATATTGCTTAAAGAAACCTACAATTTGCTGATAAATAAAGGTTATGCTATCGAAAATATCGATACCGTTTTGTGTCTTCAAAAGCCCAAGGTGGCTCCTTATCTGCCATTGATGAGGGAAACGCTCAGCAATGTTTTGGGAATAGATGAAGACGATATATCTATAAAAGCAACAACAACCGAACATCTTGGTTTCGAGGGTAGAGAAGAAGGTGTGTCGGCGTTGGCTACTGTGTTGATTAAAAAAGAATAGAAGTAAACAGATATGAAAAGAGGTTTTGGAAGCGACAATCATTCGGGGGTGCATCCCGATGTGCTTAAAGCCATAGCCGATGCCAATATCGACCATGCTATGGCATACGGCGAAGACGAATATTCGGCTGAAGTAGAACAATTGTTTAAAAAACATTTTGGCAACGATGCTTCGGTTTATTTTGCTTTTAATGGTACGGGTGCCAATGTGTTGTGCCTCGATGCTATGCTTAAATCGCATAATGCAGTGGTCTGTGCCGATACTGCTCACATACATGTAGACGAGTGTGGTGCACCTCAGCGAATAACAGGGGCTAAACTATTAACCATAAAAACACCCGATGGTAAACTGACTCCACAATTGGTAAAGACTCAATTGCATGGTTTTGGATTTCAACATCATTCTCAGCCCAAAGTTATTTCCATAGCACAGCCTACCGAACTGGGTACGTTGTATACCCTCAGCGAAATAAAGGCTCTTGTCGATTTGGCTCATCAATATAATATGTATCTCCATATCGATGGGGCACGTTTTGCCAATGCTGCCGTGGCTCTTGGATGTTCATTTAAGCAAATGACTACCGATTTGGGCGTTGATGCTCTTTCGTTTGGCGGTACCAAAAACGGACTTATGATAGGGGAGGCTGTAGTACTCTTAAATCCTAAGTTGAACGAAGATTTCTTGTATCGAAGAAAGCAGGCTATGCAACTTTGTTCAAAGATGCGGTTTATAGCAGCTCAGTTTAAGGCTTATTTTAATAACGATTTGTGGAAAAGAAACGCCGAGCATTCCAATGCTATGGCAAAGCAGCTACACAATGCCATCAAAGATGAAAAGGGTGTGGAGGTGGTTTATCCAGTGCAAGCCAATGGAGTGTTTGTAAGGTTGCCACGCGAAGTATGGACCCGATTGCAGGAAAAATATTTTTTCTACGACTGGGACGAAGACGACAATGTGGTGCGATTTATGTGTAGTTTCGATACCACAACCGAAGATATTGTTTCATTTGCCGACACACTGAAAGAGCTTTTAGGCAATTACAAATGATTAATGATTAGATACAGCGGCACCGATGATAGCAGTATTGTCGGTGCTGTTTTTTTAAGATCGTTTTTCCTGACCAAAACTTTTGAACTGCAAAAGTAAACTTTTTCTATGATATAGCCAAATAAATTTTGCAATAATTTATAATATATTGATTTATAGGTTTGAATTTTCGATGTTTTGGGTCAAAATACACCGACTGCTATAAAATGAAGTTGAACTTTTTGGTTTTTTTGATGTTTTTTTGTTTCTGTTCGAAAATATTTTCAAACAAGGCAACGGCATCTATATAGGTACGGTCTATCATTCGGGCGTATATTTGCGTGGTCTTTACATTGCTGTGTCCGCATAGCTTTGAAACCACATAAATGTTTATCCCTGCCGCAATGGACAGAGTTACAAAACTAATCCTCGACACATGAAAAGTAATGTGCTTGTTTATTCCGGCACTCTTAGCCCATGCTTTTAGGTCGGCGGCTGTGGTGGTGCGAGAATACATCGGGAA
>JAFWZP010000052.1 GCA_017522255.1 Bacteroidales bacterium
CAAACAGCAATATTACGACTCCCTACCGCCCGATTTCGACAAACAAACTGCAATATCCATTGCCCAATCACTCGGCATCCCTCAAAAAACCGCTGAGCGATACCTCAAGCAATGGTGTCTGTCAGGGCAAATGAACCGAGTTAAACACGGCTGGTATAGCAAAGTGTGATTAATGCAAAACTGCCTGACTTCTCGCCAGGCAGTTTTTATTTATGATAATCAACGTTTGCCCCAATTAACCATTAATCGGTCAATTAATAAAAATCCTCTATTTGTCGAAGTTGTGTATTTTCAAGCAGTTACAGATATTATCGGTCAATATCGGTTAATTCTTTTGGTCTCTATTGTTTGACGTTTAGATGATTTTACGACATTATATTAAAACTCTATTCTATACAAAATAAACCCAGATGCTCAATACTTCACCAATGCCAATAGTTACGACCTTGATACAAATCATTTGTGGTTTTTGTAAAAGGCACCAAACCCTCAAGGGTTTGGAATATATTGCTATAGTTACTCCAATCTAGTTAATTACACAAAAAAAGAGACAAAACAAACATTCAATAATGAAAAATAGTTTCAGTTCTCGTAACACACTATAAAAGATTCAGAAAATGTCAGAAAGGGATAATGAGAGATAAAAAAACACCATAACATCAAACATATCCATTATTATTTTATATTTGCATATGTTATAGTATGATTTGATAAATGAAGAAAAACATAAATAGGACGAATATATAAACAAAATACACATAATTACATGAATAGTCATAATATACTTTCTATCACATCAATGTTGCCGTCTGTACTCAATGATAAAGTTTCAAAAGGAGCTACATATGTGGGTATAGATATTTTGGAACGTCCACTACTGTAGTATCAATTGCTACGCAAGAAGATGGAAAAGATAAAATAAAAACCCTACCAATCAGACTCACACAATTTTTGGAAGATGGTACAATGTATCAAAGTGAAAGACTTCCTAGTGTTATTGCATGGTATAAAGGAAAGTTATTAGTAGGCGAAGTTGCATCAAACCTAAAATACACTCTTACGAAAGGTAAAAATATTTGGTTTTCTTTCAAAATGGAAATAGGTGAAGACTTAGGCGCTAAATATTACAATAGTGAAGTAAAAGATCTTGAAGGTGTTAAAATTCGTAATCCCAAAGATTGTGTACGTGTCTTTTTTATGTATTTACATATGTTGATTACCAAATACTGTAAAGATAACGGTCTATCTGATAATATTCGTTATGCTGTTAGTATTCCTGCATCATTTGAGGCGAATCAAAGAAAAGAACTGATGGAAGCACTCGAAACAAATGGTATGGTTGTTTGTAGGCAATCATTGATTGATGATCCTAATGCTGCATTTATTAGTTATGTACATGATAGCGAAAATTCAAATCATCCACTTTTGATAAGTCCGCATTATAATTCCAAGGTTCTTGTATTTGATTTCGGAGGTGGTACTTGTGATATTTCCATTTTAGAGATAGGCAAATCGGCAAATGGTTTTTATTCTAAAAAATCGCAGAATTTGCAATTATCTTAGAATTAAACGGTTTTTCGGGTTGCATGGAAATTGGGTAACGAGATAGCAACCGTTCGTATTTCTGAGTTCTTCATTGTTATGCTACAATGTGATAACCCTCTATGTTGCAAAGGTACAAAAAAATGCAGACAAAGAAATGAACAAATACATTTTCTCTTATAGTTTTCTTGTCTGCACTTTTTTATCACCCTTGATTATTCTATCAGATACACTTTGTTAAATTGAAGTGAATTTGGTACATCAATTATTCGTTGATTTCGGCTTCCTCTAAAATGCAATGACAAATCTCGTTCTTCCTCGATATAGCGTCCATCGACAATCACATCACACAACTCAACTAATTTACGGCGAAGGGGGTGTTTTAGCAAATCTTCGAAACGGTATCCTGTATAGCACCAAATCGTCTTGTCGGTATGTTCTTTAATCATCTGCGCCAACTTAATAAACCCCTCGGGGTGAAACATCGGATCACCTCCCGTGAAGGTTACATTCATATCGGCATCAACAATGAGATGAAACAACTCTTCAATTTCAATCGCTTTGCCCCCATTCTCGTCCCACGACTGGGGATTATGACACCCGATGCAATGGTTTTCGCACCCCGCGCAATATAGCGAGGTGCGAAGTCCGATACCATCTACCGATGTGCCATACTTTATATCAAGTATGCGAATACTATTTGTGGATAACTCGGTCATTCAGCTCTGCCAATTTAGCCTTATTCCAACGCTCGGTTGTTCCAACAAGGTAACCTGTAATACGCTG
>JAFWZP010000053.1 GCA_017522255.1 Bacteroidales bacterium
ATGCGGTTGGAGTACTCCTCTTTATCATTAGTTCGCAACCGTATGCAGCAGCATTTCTGTTCATATTCTTGGTAATAAAGGTGTTAATGCTAATTAAATGGCAATGATACGAAGCGTATCGTTATCGTGACACCCCGTTTCTTGTGGTTGTTCATACCTTTTCTTAAAATGTGTTTAGGCGAGAGCCAAAAACGTAAAGGTAGGTTGAACAAATGAAAAAAGAAAACCAGAGAAACTTTTGTATCGCAACATGCATGCTTTTCGCTTTTTTTCTGTGGACAGCGACAATTCAATTTATTGATGTGCAAACAATCGGGCCTCAAGGATCATCCGTTGGATTTGCAACGCTTAACGGGTTCGTTCATAATCTTACAGGTGTGCATATGTCTCTGTATGCGATCACAGACTGGTTGGGGCTGGTGCCACTCGCTTTTGTAATGGGATTTGCATTGCTTGGACTTGTTCAGTGGATCAAGAGAAAGTACCTTTTGAAAGTTGATTATAGTATCCTTGTTCTTGGCGGATTCTATATCGTTGTGATGGCGGTATATGTGCTATTTGAAGTGTTTGTTGTAAATTATAGACCTGTATTGATTGGTGGGATTTTGGAAGCATCCTATCCTTCATCAACAACCATGCTCGTAATGTGTGTGATGCCGACTGCTATCATGCAGTTTAATGCTCGTATCAAAAACAATATTCTCAAACGATTTGTTGCTTCTGCAATTACCGCGTTTGTTGTTTTTATGGTAATTGGCAGACTCCTTTCAGGTGTACATTGGTTTACCGATATTATCGGCGGTGCTTTGCTCAGTGCAGGACTTGTGCTGATGTATCGTGCTATCATTCGTTTGGAAGTTAGATAAATTGGGATTTGTAGGTGAACAGATGACGAAGCATATTGCAAATATACTCACGGGTTGTCGTATTTTCGGCAGTATTTTGTTGCTGTTCTTTCCTGCATTTTCTTTAGACTTTTATATCACATATCTCCTATGCGGTTTTAGTGATATGGTAGATGGAACAATCGCCCGAAAAACAAACAGTACCAGCAAGTTTGGAAGCCAACTGGACACGATTGCCGACCTCATTTTTGTAGTGGTATCTTTGTTTAAGTTGTTGCCAGCAATCCATATTCCACAATGGTTGTGGATATGGGGTGGTGTGATTGCGGTTATCAAAATCAGCAATATCATATGGGGATATGTTTCTAAAAAACAGTTTATATCCTTGCATACGATTATGAACAAAGCAACGGGACTACTGCTGTTCCTATTGCCTTTGACAATATCCTTCGTGGAATTGAAATATACTGCCATAGTTGTATGCTCTATCGCAGTATTTTCCGCAATTCAAGAAGGTGTTTATCTAATAGCAGATAGTGAGTGTAAGTAAGCCAATTCCAATATGTCGAATAGAACGAAAGATGTGAGAGTTCATTCTCTCACATCTTTTTTGTTTTCGTTGATTTCCTGTTGCAATGTTTCATACAATGCCTGTATATCAATTTCAACGGCATTTCGTTTTTGCTCTAAATCGTAAAGTGTTTCGTTCATACTGTGTCGCTCCTTTCCGTTTTCTTCACAATAAATATGATTGATATTTCTTGTGAGTAGCGGTCTGCAAGACCTTACTGATTTAGTATAAATCGTAGTAAGTCATATTTCTGCGAAATAAAATCTGTTTTTCCATACTGATTTTGTAGAGCAGAGATATGACCGCACGAAAAGAAGATGCTGTCGATCTAACGACAGCATCTTCTTGCAGTAAGGTTAAACGGCAGCACTTTCCTTTCGTGTGTGTTGCCGTTCCTTTGCTCTCGTATATTAGAGCAAAGGGGGATTTTGTGATGAGCAATTATGCCATAATGCTATTTGCAAAATACAAGGTGGGTTCGGTTGCGAATATAGAGCGACACCAAAAACACAGGGAGATACTACGAAACAGAAAACCCCCTGAACGAGAAAACGAAAACCACACTTGGCAAAGGTGTGAGCGAACAAT
>JAFWZP010000054.1 GCA_017522255.1 Bacteroidales bacterium
ACAGTAAGCATAAGGAGAAATATTCGGATATTTATCCGCCATAGGATCCACGCTAAGCCACCCAGTCATCAAATCCGAATCATAATACCTAGCTCCGAAGTAGGAAAACCCTGTCTCTGAGTCTCTTTCTTTCCCGGTGAAGGTTCGGGATGGTTTGGGGCTATATTTCAAGTGGTTTTGTAGCATATTTCAGTACATATTATTTATCTTTCTTTAATATTATTGCCGAAAAAATTATTCGTTTACAATTGTATTCTTTACAATACATTTCAGCTATTTCTTTCAATGATTCTGTATAATCGTTTTCTTCCAAAATGATACATTCTTTGCATATATCATGAACCGATAATCTTCCATTATCATATACTAATAATGCTCTTTGAGCGTATCTGTCATTCTTAGATGAATCTAGATAGCAGTTGTCATTACTCGGGAAATTAGCATCGTAACCATATTGCTCATGGAATTTAAGAACATTCTCAAACATTATTTTCTTATGCCGTTCTTCAAAACAACTATCGATATACACATTTTCCATAGCCTTATTACTCTCATCGAACATTCGTATAAATCTAAAGAAATTGGGCTCGTATGTAAATTTGTTACATTCAAGATTAGGAGTATATGATAATAATAAGCTATCTTTGTAATAATGTTCTAGTATGTTGCCATTAGTTTTTATGTCAAAATACGAGATGTTTTTATGTACCCAATCAAAAAACTCACCAGACAATTGAGTGTCTTCGCTGTGAAAAAACAAGTCTTCCGGAGTAGTTGGAAATGATAAATAAGTCCAAAAATATAAATCGCACAAATACCACATGTGGTGAAAATAGAGATCAGTCTCTTTGAAATCAGTTATAGATTTTACATATTCATCATTGCAATATATAGTGGTCTGCGAATAACTTCTATTGCCAAACAACAATAGAAATATTAACACAAAATAAATTTTCATCGGTTTCATTTTGCTTTTGGAAATAATGTATAAAATTGATTCATAAAGTTAGTTACATTTTCTTGCTTCTTAAAATTTAATCCTACCATAACATCTCCTACAGAATGTTTCGTTATTGTAAGATATTTACCTGGAGGAGTTGCAAAATAACCATTATTACCTGTTATGCGGTTTGAGATACTCCAGTCAATAAATTTCCCATCCATATTATTTCCGGTAACATAGAAATATATATCTGCTATTCCTGCATAAGTTCCCATTTTTGAAGGATAATGGATATTATCACTTGTAGTTCCGAAACGATCTATAAATTTGCAGATGGTTGAAAAATCCGTTGTTTCTTGTATTGGTTCATCTGGATTCCTATATGAGTATGTATAATTAATCATCGCTTCTCTGTATTCAGCAAAAGCAATCATTGCTTCATCAAGTTTTGCTGTAATTTTCCCATTAGTACTATTTTTATCAACAACTTGACCAAATAAGCTATAATACTTATTTTTTGACGTATAGGTTTTTCCTAAATATCGACCTTTGATATTTGATTTTTCAAAATCAGATTTTGAGATTATTTTTGTTGTATATTGAATTTTTCCGGCCTCTGTCTCATACCAATCTCTTCCATCCGGGTCCACCAACCTAATAGGGTTCCAAGCACAATAAGCATAAGGAGACAAACTCGGATATTTATCCGCCATAGGGTCTACAGACAACCACGCAGTCATCAAATCCGAGTCGTAATACCGTGCTCCGAAGTAGGAAAGTCCTGTCTCTGAGTCTCTTTCTTTCCCGGTAAAGGATTGTGGTGATTTGGGTTTGTATTTTAGGTGATATTGATGCATTATTTACTAGTTTAGTCTGTAATTAGTAAAGATTTCCATTTTCATCCATTTTCATTCCGATATGAAACTCGTTGTTCATATAGTAAGCAAATATTGTTAAATGGGGACGAGAAAGTTCCGTATCATCTTCGATTAGGAAAGTGTCCTCATACTGTTCTGACATGCATTTAAATTTAATTTTTTTATCTGTTTTTTTTAGCAATTCACTTATTGTGATTCTATTATTACCTACTGCAATCCAAATCAAATATTTTTTGTAGCATACGAATATTGCACTATCTTTATCAGACATTGCGATATCTATTGTATTACCTGTAAATCTATCAAATTGAAAAACATTTCCTTTTTCTGAATGAATATTAACACGAATATAACAGCTGTCAGATGAAACATTTATTCCTCTACTTTTTTCAAGAAATAGCATTGTATCTATCATGTTAAAGAAAGATTTTTCTATAATGGTATAAACAGGAACTTCACAATAAGTAATGCTATCAGACTGTTGCGAATACAATTTAGCACTAATAATCATTATAACTATTAAAAGTATGAACTTTTTCATTTTTTTGTCTCGTATTATCTTTTATTGTTTTTTATTCCACCCTAACGTTGAATGAGGCTGAGTTAATATACGTAGATTGAGAACACCAATACTACCATTATATCGTGTGTAACCTATTTTAGGAGTATAAGTATATAGCTTGATTCCTTGATGGTTTTTTTCGTGTTTTGGTGCATTTCCTAAATCCTTACCATCCGTACCAACTGAACCAGACGGAGTAGGATTTCCAAAAGGATGATTATGCACATAACTACTAACTGAATATCCTTCATCGGTCAATTCTATAAGAAGAGAAATGTCAGATTTTTTATGATTAGTTCCTATTATACTAATATCATCTGTAGAATTTAAAGTTGCATGTCCCCATTCTATGGGTGTTCCATTATCATCAGTGTAATAAGATGCAAGAAATTCAAAAATTTCTTCTGCATTTTTACTTCCACAAACTTCAATTGCTGTTGTATTTTGATTTGATAATTTTATTTCAGAAATAGTTCCATATTCAAAAGTACTAGTTTCTCCAACAATATTATCGTTATCATCTTTTATACGCACTTGATCATGATTGTTATTTGGAATTATATTTAAATTCCCAGTAGAATTAAATTCCCATATATCCCTTCCATCTGGATCCACCAACTTAACCGGATTCCAAGCACAGTAAGCATAAGGAGACAAACCAGGGTACTTATCCGCCATAGGATCCACACTAAGCCACCCAGTCATCAAATCCGAGTCGTAATACCTCGCTCCGAAGTAGGAAAAGCCTGTCTCAGAGTCTCTTTCTTTCCCGGTGAAAGTGAAACGTTCTTCGTATGCAGAAGTTCTTTCATTTATGAATGGTTCACCATAAGGCATATATTGCAGGTGTTGCACAGGTGTACCACTGCCGTTGGTTATCCACGAAGCACTGCCAAGGTGGTCGCTATGATAGAAATATACTGCTGAATCCATATCGCCACAGCATAGCCTATCGCTAACTTTTGTTAGCAACGAGGGCTGTGTTTTTGATAGTTTATGTATGGCGAAATGTTTCATAATTCAACAGATTTTCGGCTTGCAAAATTACACATTTATTTTGATATAGACACGTTTTGTCCCGACTTTTGCCTGAAATATTTTTCCTCACGACGTTGTGAAATTTTCCTCACGAGGAAAATCTTGCTGCATCGCGAGGAAAATTCATCGGCATCGCGAGGGGATTTCGGGGTGATATACCGGCTCGAAATTGATGGTATACCGTCACGGTGATGATACCCTATTGTGAACAGATTGATGATAGGGTATGAATAAAAAGACAATTTTGCAGGTGTTTTTGCTGATTTTTATCATAGGGGTGACAAGTTTTCGGGTCAGGGTTTTATCTTTTGCCTCCCTATTCTTCTCAGCCCTTGCAATCTATTTTTGAGAAGTATTTGTTGTGTTTGAAGTAAATTTCTTATCTTTGTAAAGTTTATGCACTATGATGTATGATACTAATCGGTTAATTGATAAGATAATAAATAATAGTATATAATAATTATGTATATAAGAAAATTGATTTTGCTACTGCTTGTTGTGTTTGTTAATGGTGGTGTATCGGCACAGTCGGTATGCGAAGTGGAGATGAGCAAAAAGAACTATAAAGAATACAATAAAGCCCTCGCAATGTTCGAAAAAGGAATGTATACGGGCAGTAGCAACATATTGCGAAAGATAGTACAAGAGGAACCCGAAGTGGCTGAGCCATACTTTGTGTTGGGGCTTATAGCCGCCCAAAAAGAAAACCTGAGTGGTATGAACCGAAACTTTAGCAAAGTGTTGGAGTTGTGTCCCGACTTTCCAGATGCAAGACTTCACTACTATATGGGTGTAATAAACTACAGCTACGAAAAATACGAAGAAGCAGCCATTAACTTCGACAACTTCTTTGCCCTTAGCGAAGAAAGTTTTGACAACAAATATGACAGCTATTTGGAAGACGCTGAAACGTACGCCTATTGGTCGCGAGTGTTAAGCAAAGCCTATCTTAATCCCGTTCCTTTCGAACCTCGATATATAGAAGGGGTATCCACCGAAGCCAACGAATATCTGGCATATCAAACCGTAGACGGCACACGAATGTATTACACTCGCGATGTGGTTAAACACGAGGATAATAGTAGTTTTTACAAGCAAGAACTCGAAACCAAGGTGCCTATGATAATAGAAAGCACTCGAAACAAAAACGGAAAATTCGATAAAGGTCGACGGATGCCTCCGCCATTCAATTTGGGCAAAAACGAAGGCACATTCACCATGACTGCCGACAATAAATTGCTATATTTTTCGATAACCGAACGCGGTGCCAACAACTATCAGAACTGCGACATCTATTACAGCGAATACAAAGACGGCGAATGGAGCGAGCCTCAAAATGCCGGTATAAATGTAAATACCCCAACCACATGGGAGTCGATGCCCTCAATAACCCCCGATGGCAAATACCTCTATTTTGCCAGCAACCGACAAGGGAGTTATGGTGGTACCGATATTTGGCGTGTGCGTAGGTTGCCCAATGGCGACTGGAGCCGTGCCGAAAACATGGGACCCGGCATAAACACCGAAGACAACGAACGATCACCTTTTATACACCCCGACGGTGTGTCGCTGTACTTTGCGTCGAATGGTTGGGAAGGGCTTGGTGGATACGATATGTATTACACCCGCATCAACGACAGCAGAATGCAAAAGCCAATAAACTTCGGACACCCGATAAACACCGAATCCGATGAGTTCTACTTTGGAGTATCCACTGATGGCAACAAAGCATACTTTTCGTCGAACAGATATTCGGGCAAAGGTGGAATGGATATATTTGAATTTGATTTGTACCCATCTATCAAACCACAAAAAGTGTTGATTATAAAGGGCAAAGTGGTCGACGAGAACAACATTCCCATAGGCGGAGAACTGGAACTATTTGTAGCCGGAGCCAAAGAAAAAGCCATATACCGTATCGACGAAAGCGAAGGAACATTCACAGCTGTGTTAAACACCAAAAACGATTATATACTTATAGCCAAACGAGAAGGCTATTCGTTCAGTTCGATATTATTTCCACAAAAAAACAATATACCCTCCGATTCGGTACTTATGATGCAAATACTCCCCATCGAAGTAGGTGGAAGCTACCAGATAAACGATATAGTGTTTGAAAACAACTCTTACGAACTTACCGAACATAGCAAACTTGTAATGAATGCCTTTATACAATTCTTACGCGAAAATCCTACCGTGCACGCCAACATAGAAGGTTATACTGACAATGTAGGAAATGATGAATCAAATCTAAAATTATCGGAAGAGCGAGCCAAATCGGTATACGATTATTTGATAGATAACCGCATACGCCCCGACAGAATACAATACAAAGGCTATGGCTCGGCCAATCCCATAGCACCAAACGACACCGAAGAAGGACGTGCCAAAAACAGACGAACAGTATTTGTAATAACAAAAAAATAACACCTAACAATGAAAGATATATTCCGAATATTTAAATACTTACGTTTTTTTCCAAAGCAAATAACTCTCAATATACTATTCAATATCTGCTTTGTGTTCTTTTCGTTGTTTTCGTTTGCAATGATAGTTCCTTTTATTGAGCTATTGTTTGGAGTAAGCAATCCCCCTACATCGGAGCCTGAGTTTGGTTTAAACCAGGCTGCATTAACCAATTGGGTTACTTGGCAGCTATACCAATTCAAACTCACCTATGGCACTTGGCAATGCCTATTCTTTGTGGCATTGGGCTACATCTCTTGCTCGTTTTTATCAAATACTTCGCGTTATTTGGGTATGTATTTTTTAAGTCCTATACGCAACGGAATGATAGAACGCATACGCAACGACTTTTATCACCACATAACCATACTACCGGTATCATTTTTTTCGGCACAACGTAAAGGCGATATACTAAGTCGGTTATCCAACGATTTGGCCGACATAGAATGGTCGGTGTTTAACTGCTTGCAAATGCTGGTAAAGGATCCTATTAATATAATAGTATTCGCCATAGTGTTGATATTTATCAGTCCCAAGATGGTGCTCTTTGCCGTAGTGGTGTTGCCTATAACACTCTTTATCATCAGCAAGGTGGGACAAAGCCTTAAACGCAATTCAACCAAAGGACAAGACAAACTTGGCTACCTGTTTTCGATATTGGAAGAAGCCGTGTTTGGAGTAAAAGCCATAAAATCGTTCAATATGGAAGACGAGATGTCTAAGCGATTTGAAAAGGAAAATCAAGAATATACCAAACGAATGATAAAAGTATCGAAACGAAAAGAATTAGGCTCCCCTCTCATCGAACTGCTTGCTACTATGATATTGGCTGTTATAGTGGTGTTTGGAGGCAGTTTGGTTATTAATGGCGAGTTGCGTCCTGCGGTACTTATATTCTTTGTTATAGTGTTTTCGCGTATCATACCACCGGCACAAGCCGTAATATCGGCATACTACAATCTACAAAAAGGAAGTGCTGCCGCACACCGTATATTCGAAGTCCTCGACGAAAAAGAAGGGATTACCGAACGCAAAAATGCCATACAAAAAAATGAATTTGAACGAAGTATAGAATACCGAAACGTGTCGTTTTCGTATCAAAACGACCGCAACGAATATGTGTTGAAGAATATCAACCTCAATATCGAAAAAGGCAAAACCATAGCAATAGTAGGGCCTTCGGGTGCAGGCAAAACCACATTGGTAGATTTGCTACCACGATTTTATGATTGCACTTCAGGAGAAATACTTATCGATGGCATACCTATAAAAGATATGAACATAAACTCGCTGCGTGAGCTTACGGGCATAGTGTCGCAAGAAAGTATATTATTCAACGATAGCATATTGCACAACATAGCCTTTGGCAAACGCAACATCGACAAAGAAAAAATAATAGAAGCAGCCAAGATAGCCAATGCCGACGAATTTATACGTCAATTGCCAAACGGCTACTACACAACCATTGGCGACCGTGGTTTATCGCTTTCGGGAGGGCAACGCCAACGCATAAGTATAGCACGTGCCATACTTAAAAATCCACCTATCCTTATCCTCGACGAAGCAACTTCGGCTTTAGATACCGAATCGGAATACTATGTGCAAGAAGCATTGGAACGTGTGATGAAAAATAGAACATCAATAGTAATTGCACACCGATTATCTACCATACAGCACGCCGACGAGATAATAGTAATGGATAAAGGCAAGATAATAGAGTGTGGAACACATCAAAATTTGATAAAAGCAGGTGGGTTGTACAAAAAATTGATAGATTTACAATCATTTTCGTAGAACAGAAACAAAAAATATAACTTTTTTAGACCTCTAATATTCAATCTTTTGATATAGATGGTGTGAAAATATTAAAATTATTATTCGAAAAAGCCGATATAAGTAAAAAAAAAAGTGTACCTTTGCAAACCGAATTGGAAAGATGCTCGAGTGGTTGAAGAGGCACGCCTGGAAAGTGTGTAAACGTCAAAAGCGTTTCCAGGGTTCGAATCCCTGTCTTTCCGCCAAGAACCTTGCAAGGTATTAGGTTATACTAAGTTGCAAGGTTTTTTTTATATGCTTTGAACAAAAAAAACTTCTCAGGACTTGCATATTATAGTTTTTTTTTGTTACTTTGCGGATAACTTTGAAAAACAAATTTCGATACAATAGAATATAAATCAATAAAATAAATATCATCATGGCAATAAAAAGAATATCAAAAAATGTTGTTTATGCTACATTGATAATGGGTTTGATGTCGATTTGTTCGACAGCAACAATATCTTGTTCATCATCTAAAGGCAGTATGTATAAAACCGATTCTAAAAGCTCGTCGATGGTTCACAAAACATACAAAGTAAAAGGAAATAAGAAAAAGAATAGTTCTACATATCGTTCTTATTAAAAAAAATACTCTATCATGCACAACAAAAGAGAGTACAAACTAAAAGGCTTGTACTCTCTTTATTATATATGCTCATCTGTTGTTTACACAAATATTTCTGACTCCGAAATAACACAGTCCATCGCTATATCAAATTGCTCTACAGGGACAGCTTCTTGTATTTGAAAGTCAAATCCCACACCTATCTTATAGGCATTGTTGGTAGATAGCAGTTTGTCGTAATATCCTCTACCACGTCCCATTCTGTTTCTTTTTTTATCGAAAGCCACGCCCGGCACTATTATTACTTCTATCTTGCTTAGGTCGTCAAAGTCGTCGCCTATAGGCTCGCCTATGCCAAACTGTTCGCTAATCATCATATTTTCGATGCCTCTAAAAGGCTTTATACGCAAATTGTCGCCGTCCACAACGGGTAGAAGCAATGTTTTTTGTGTTGCCCATTTTTGTACAAACTCGTGAGTATACACTTCGTCGGCCATCGACCAATATAATAGCACCACCGAGGCATTCAAAAACTTCTCGTTCTTTTCCATTTGTTGCCATATAGCTTTAGAGCGTTGTTGCTTTTCGGCAAGTGTTATCTTTTTTTTCTCGATGCGTATCCATTTACGCAATTCTTCTTTTGTCATATTTCTGTTGTTAAATAAAAAGTCGTATGAAAACAAACTCCCACACGACCTTTTTTATATAAATATTCAACTATCGATTAAAATGGTAAATCATCGTCGGTACCCATCATTTCCGATGAAGGATTTGATGCAAAATCGGGTGCCGGTTGTGTAGGCATTTGTGCTGCTTGAGGTTGAGGAGCCACTCCGGGATTGTAACCGCCTTGTGGTGCATAGTTGCCTCCCATAGGTGCAGGGTTGAATGTGTCTATTCTGAAGCAACGCAAATCGGTAAACCAACGGCCTTCATATTCTCTCGATTCGGGCGAGAAATGAACATTGATTTGTGTTCCAAGGGAAATAGATTTTATCATTCCCACTCTGTCTTCGCCAAACATTGTAAAAGCTACCATACGTGGATATTGTTCTGCTGTTTCGATTACAAAACCTCCTCTTACCCATCTGCCCTTAGCACTTTCGCCCGATTGCTCAGGCAGTATTCTAATTAACTTTCCTATAATTTCCATATCTAAAGCGTATTATTTTGATTTATAAAATATTATTTCTCTTATCATTTATATTATTGTTCTGCAAAAGTACAACAAAACTTTCAATTGTAGAAACTTTCTTTGATATTTTTTATCCTATTAACAATTTTATTTTTCACATAGCTCGTTAATAGCATTAATAACAAACCCTTACAAACCGATGTGTTGCAGAACCTTTCTTTTCAACAAATAGGCAACTCCGAGAGGGCTCATATCGAATGGTAGTGTGTAAACCAATCGGTTGAATAAAATCGTAATTACTCATATTTTATACCCTATTGCAAATTGGTTCATGATAGGGTGTCAGGAGCGTGATGATATACCATTATTTTTGTTGCCTATATACGCCTTAAAACTGCCTCGTGATGTAGATGAATTTTCCTCGTGATGTAGCTCCAACTACTACGTGATGTAGATAAACCTGGCTCGGGAGGGAGTTTTTGATAATACTCATTGGCTGAACTATTACTATAATTTCGGAAAAAAGTCGTAACTTTGCAATCCAGAGCACCCTCACCATCGCACGTCCTACAATATAATAGTACCCTACGAATGCATGTTCAAGGTGCTATAAATGGAATGAGATTTTGTATCGCCTCGCATCAATGATTTCGAACGTCCAACAATGCAAATCGTATCTCTATATCACCCGGAGCCGAAAAGTACATCTCGGTAAATCCCTTTTCGCTGTCGTAGGTAATCACCTCCGTCCATTCGCCTCGTCGGGTTTTGGCTTTACCACGGACTATTGTCTCGTTGCCAATCTTTTCCACCTCCATCTTGTAACGAAGAAACATCCACTTGTCAAGGAAATCCACACTGCCGATAAACATGCGGGTGTACTTGCTACCACTCACTATGTCCTTAGTAAGTTCCGGAAAAGGGAAGTATTCGAGTACCGAAAGCTTTCGCCAACGCGGCGGATGAAGCCACACATAACCATCGGTTTCTATCATTCCCGTGTCTTCCACATCATCAGTATATGGCCACTGTGCGGCAAGATAGTCAGAACTACAATGACCATGATAGGCATAAAACAACTCGTGCTGCGACGAATCGGCCTCCCAAGGCTTATCGGTAGCCCACATACTTATATACTGCACTTCCTTTTCATTGCCCACGGTGGTCTGCACTTCAAAGAGAAACTCCTTCATCGGAGTATATACACTCTGTGCCTCAACTACCAACACCGTGAACAATGACAGCAACGATAGTAATATTGTCTTCTTCATATTGTTTGTTGATTTTCCTACTATAATCTTAATCAGCAATCTTTCGCATAGTTGATGTTATTCGTAAATGAATATCAGCAATCAAATGAGAGATATATACAAATTTGTCGTTAGTAAGTTCTACTATAGTGTCTTTCTCTATCCAATCATTTCCCATATCTTTTGTAATTACCTTTCCATCTATAGTATATTTTCCACACACCGCATACTTAAATAAGCTTCTATCATCTCCATCTCCAATAAAGTAGCCACTTTCCAAACAACAACTTCCTTTCTTATCAAATGTTAGTGTATCAAAATTGTATTCGCCATCCTCTGTATATTTACATTCTTCTACATCTTTTACACTACCATTTTCCAATAACTCATATAAATGTTTTTCATACACCCATGTACCTACAATATCTCTTTCATTTTCGTCTTTACACGCCGTAATCATAGCCACTGCACATAGCAGCGATAGTAATATTGTCTTCTTCATATTGTTTCATAATTTGGATATTGAGGTTCGCCGTTCCAAGTATCGGTAAACGCCAAAGAATTACTTACCGGTGGTTTGTGATAATCTTTATCTACAAATTGAAGTACACCTTCTTCGTCGACATATAATGTAGACCAATAGCTATCCTCCCCCACTTCACAATATTTTGGCAATTCTTCACACGGATAATTATCCACCACCAACCCTCTTTTGTTGACGTTTACAACCATCCGAGTCAGTGGTGTTATATTATTTAACCGTGCTTGGCATTCGCAAAATATATCAATCCACACATCACCCACATGGGCATGTAGAAATCTGATCAAAGGAGTATAATCATAACCCGTTCCAAACCTCGAATGTTTTTTTATGGACATCCTTTCAATTTGGTCGTCGAAGTTTTTATGCCTTTCAAATCTATAACGTTCTTTTGGATAATAATACCACGCCCAACCATTATGTGTTCTCTTATTCACTTTTCTGTAAAGAGGTTTCTTTTCCATATCCATTTTCAATATTTCGAACTCTAACCTTATGATATTCTGTTTTATTGACTTTACTATCGTATGCTTCCACGTAAAACCATCCATTCTCTGCCCAAAAGCTATAATTTCCAGAAGGTATCCAATTGGGAGTTGTTTCGTATATGAATGGGCTACCCAATCTCTTGTTTTCAAAATCGAAAGGATAGATATAAATGTATGCCGGCACATCATCAACATTCCATTCAGTAACAATGTTTCCTAGAAAGCCATTGTAACTGAGGCTTATATCGAAAGAGGGAACCAAAGTAGTATCTCCATGAAACCGAGTGCAACAATAATCTCCTACACAAATTTCTACGAAACAGATACTATCAAACGAATAGTACCCACATTCTTCCATATAGTTTGACTGAAACTCCTGCCCTTGATTCTCCCACCATTCACGAACTATTGATGTATCATTCGCCAAAGGTTTACGTTCCAACCGAGTATAATTGTAATCCGACAAATGCAACAATGCAAAATTAAACTCATCGGCTGTTATAATAACATCTTCAAATATTGTTTTATTCTGCAAAACAAGATTCTTATTATTGCCGTTGGTTGCACCACACGCCGTAATCATAGCCACTGCACATAGCAGCGATAGTAATATTGTCTTCTTCATATTAATACAAATTTATCTATTAATGACGACAATTCCACATCCTTCTTGATTCCTATTCCATAATAAAGACAACGTGATAGTTCTTGCTTTGCTTGTAAGTCTCCATTTAGGGCAGCCAAAAAATAATAGTAATATGCTTTCTGTTTGTCTTTTTGAACCCCGTTGCCCAATTCATAACAGACCGCAATGTCCGACAAAGCATCTTTATACAAAGTAAAATTATTTTCAGTTCCCCCTTGAATAGCTTTTTGAAGAAGGGAAAAACCCTTTTTATAGTTCTTTCTTACATGAATGCCATTCAAATACCATGTGGCTAAAGCATAAGATGCTTTCTTATTGCCCAATCTTATGGATTCGTTTAACAAATGAAGAACATCATGATAATCATAATCTTCTTGCTCGGCAAGACGCAATGCTTTATAATATAATTTGTCTCCTTTTGCCATTTGTAAAATTATTTTACCAATATCTCATCTGTGAATATCCACGAAGGCTCGCCTACACCGCGATGCCACGATGGGTTTTGAAGTATCGATTGGGCAAACACTCGCACATAGCGTGCTTTCTTCTCGAAACGTGGCGAACTCATCTTTTCTATCTTTGCCACTGCAAGCACTTCTTCGTTGCGGTATGTATCTTCGCCTACTTTTTCCCAGTTTATGCTGTCGGTGGAGATGTAGAACTCTACCTTTTCGGGTACGAATATCCACGACAATGGGTAGGAGAAGAAGTCGAGGCTTATCTCGTGTATGTCTTTCACTTCTTGCAGGTCGATGGTTGCATCGAGATGTTCGCCCCAAAAGCCGAGCCAGTTGTAGTTGTAGTTCACTATGCCGAAGTTGCCATCTACCAATGCCGAAGGGCCTCCCACATCGTAGGCGTTGCTCCACTTGGTGGCACATGTTATGGGTTTGCCTTCTGCAAGGTTTTCTTCCATCGACTTGGACACATAGTTACGTATGTTGCTCAAAAAGCGTGCCGGCGGATAGTCTATTTCTTCCAGCTTACGTACACCGTGCTTCTTGCAGTCGGCTACAAAACGTTCGGCCATAGCCATCATTTCGGGGCGGAGAGTCTTCTTACCGTTTTTGACGGTGAAATAGCTTAGTTCGGCCGAGAGGTTGCTCATAGACATATCGAGGATTGCAAAGTCCAACGGCAACTCCAACAAGCGGATTCTGTTTATAATTACTGTGTCTAAGGTTTGCATATACATTCTATGGAACAGCGTTTTGTAATATTCTATCATACCTTGACTTAGGTATCCGTTCTTGGCATGTATGGGATAGCCGTATATGTCCAACACCTGTCCCGATTGGACGAGGGCGTGCTGCATGGTGTCGTAATACATAGCCACAAGCGGTGCTATACCCTCGCCATAGTAGTGCGTTAGGAAGTCGGTGCGTAGCGAGTCTACATCCACGTTTACGTTCCACATCAGTTTAGACAATAAGTAGGTGCGATACACATGGTTTTCGGTTACGTTGTCGCCCGAGCCTTGTTCAAACATCATCTTTATGCCATGGCGGTGGAAGAATTGCAAGTTGGGCTGCAACACATGCAGGTTTGGGAAGGGGTCCATATAGTTGCGGAACTGTACCACATAGTCCCAAAGGAAGATATTGTCGGTAAGGGCAGTCCAGTCTTCTACATCTTTCACAAAACCTTTTTCGGCGTCGTTGGTGGCAATGGCTTCCTGGCGTTGACTCTCGATAGAGCAAAGCATAATGTTCACGTTGCCACGTGGCTTGATATTCTTAGGAGCATTGCGTGTGTGCTGATAGGCCAGCATCGATATTGTTTTATCGGGAAAACGCTCGGCCACCTTGTTGGTAAACCACAGCATGGTGCCCGACTGTCCGCCGTAGATCGAATCCAACTTCAAACATTCGGGGCAGGTGCAAGCGTTGATATTGTCGTTTTGGCTCACCGACCATATCGTGGCAGCCGGATTTTTATCTATTTCTTTTTGTAGATTCTTACATAATTCTTCAAACACCGCTTCGTTGCTCAGGCATAGCTGACCATCGCGTACACGACGACCATTCACCTGTGCAAACCATTCGGGGTGAGAGCCAAAGTATTTCTTTTCGGGCACAAGGTGCTGATAGGTGTGTACAAACATTCCCCAACTGCTTTCCATATCCTTGCGGTTATGAACGTGATGAAAATCGGCATAGCGTTGCGATATGTTTGGCAGCACATGCAGCGTTTCGCGGTATTGAAATGCAGGGTTTTGCACGTCGGCCACGCCTTCGGGCATCATGGCAAGTGCCGTGCGGTGGGGTATCATCAGCTCGTCGGCCGAAAACATTCTTGCTCCGCCATACTTTTCCCAATAGTGATAGACGGCATAGAGCAGTGCCTTGCCCTCGTTGCCCACAAGGAAGAGGTTGCCACCTTTCGAGCAAACGGCAAATCCGTCCCACTTCAGCTGCGGGCTATATTTATTATATACCTCGGCTGCCAACGGCGTTTTGCCTATCGATATATATATTGTAGTATCGTTGTAGGCGGTGTTGGCTGCAATGGGAATGTCTTTGCCCATGGCTTCACGGGCAAAATAGCTAAACTCCGCTGCGGCTTTTTGTTCCACTTCGCCGGCGTTGTTGGGCAATAGAATAGCGTAATTTTGTGCCGTTGCCAACAGCGGCAGCAACATAATCAACAATGTGTATATTCTTTTATGTGTCATAATCATAGTGTTTTTGGGTTAGTATTAATGGGTAATTTATGCAAAATAAAAACGTTGCAAAGATACACATTTATTTGCAATCGGCAAAATGCCACCGAAATAGTAATTCATTGTAGGCATAAAAACAAAAAAGGTGCAACACTTATGCCGCACCTTTTTCCTTTATCATTTATTTCTCACTTTGCTCCAATGCCCTTTGGTAATCCTCCTCCGTGAAAGTGTAAAGCCACAAAGTTTCGTACGAATCATCAATAAAATCAACTTCCCATGCAGAATAATCCAACATATTATGTTCTGATGGAATATACTCGATAACTCCATTATTATTTAGTTCAATATGCTTGAATAGAATACTATCGTTAAATAAAATTGAAACAGTATCGTATGGAAATTGAAAAAAAGAGTGGTCAAGCATAGTCAAAAATTTTCGTTCACCTGAATTTATTATCATATTATCTCCAAATTGTACTTTTGCCGATGAAGCATTAAAAAGATAAAGAAACAGCGAAGTAGGACATTCGCCGCCACTACTTCCTCGTTTACAAGGCTCACATGATGCAAACAACAAAATGGCAATAGCTACCAAATATAAACTATATCTTTTCATATCTGTATTATTTTTAAAATCCAAAACCTTCATAATTGTCTATCAATTCATCTATTTGAGCTTCGGTTGCACCATGTAGAAGATTCGCTTTAAGGGTTTGCCTTAATTCTGACAGGTTCTTAGATTGTACCATAATATTTTGCATTTTAATGTTCATAATACTTTTACTTTATAAGTAATTGTGTTTTAATGACATGTATATTACATTTATTTTAATACATCGGTTGCAAAGATACACATTTATTTGCAATCGGCAAAACGGTTGTTTTACCTTATCTAATCTTGGAATATTACTTGCACATCAAAAGAATTAATGGCTGAAAGTATAGCTTAAAACATTGAAATCTGTTTCGGTTGATTGTGTAGAATAGGCATTTGAGTTTTTACAACATTGTCGGCTTCTATAAAATTTGATATATCGGGTTGCAAACAATCTATATCGTTGAATAGTCTCATAATAGAACGACCCACAGCGTATGCCAAATTTACCGGCACCGCATTTCCTATTTGCTTGTATTGGTCAGACATCGATCCATAGAATTGCCATTCGTCCGGAAATGTTTGGATTCTTGCATATTCTCTAATTGTAAGAGGTCTGGTTTCGATAGGATGACAACGCTCTGTTTGCTTTTGTGCCGGCGAACATGTAAGTGTTAGCGATGGTTCATTCAACGATAAACGTCGTGCCATTCCGGTTTTTCCGCCACCTAAATAATAGCTGTTACCCATATATTCCTTTGCAACCTCTTCGGGAAGATTTCTCCAATCACCACCTTCGGGTACCAAAGAAAGAACTGCTTGCTTTTTAAGCGGATATGCTTGACCTTCGGAATGAGGTACGTCAGTAGGGTACAATTCGCCTTTGAAAAAAGCATCGTGCAAAGTCATGATACGGTTGTATGGCGACGGCCAAGAAAAAGTAACATGTGGTGCTATATCATTGCGTATAGCTATAAGTATCAAGCGTTCACGTTTTTGTGGTACTTTATACATCACGGCTTTCAATACCCGTGGTTCTATCAGTGTATAGCCCAGTTCTGCAATAACATTTCGTATAACTTCGAGCGTGCGACCTTCGTCGTGGGTAAGTAGTCCTTTTACATTTTCGCCCATAAATACTTTTGGCTGTATCTCTTTCACAGCACGAGCCAATTCAAAAAACAATGTACCTCGGGTATCGTTAAGTCCTCCTTTTTTTCCTGCATACGAAAATGCCTGACAAGGAAAACCTCCCGACAGAAAGTCTACCAAACCATTTATAGGACTGAAATCTATATCATGAATATCTCCTTTCGCAATATTCCACTCCGGACGATTGTTTTGTAGTGTACGAACTGCCGCAGAATCGATTTCGTTTAATAACACATGTTTAAAGCCTGCCAAATGCATTCCTAAAGCCAAGCCACCTGCACCGGCAAACAATTCTACAGAAGTAAAATGACGACGTGGTTCGACATGCAACTCTTCGTCCCAACAACTATTGAGCATTTGCTGAACTTGTGGGATGTCTTCTAAGTCTTTCATCCTAAAAACCTGCCTACCCAAAGTGTCGATAGTAGATGGATAGACCCCATCTTTACCCCATTTTTGCGTAGTGGCAAAAGAAGTCCCAAGAATATCAGCTAAATTGGAAGCTGAAATAAATAGCTGGTCATCAAAAGTTCTCAAATCCTTCATAGGTAGCAAAGGCAAGTAAGTAAATACTCTTGTTAAAATCTGTTTTATCCAATTCGTTGTACACTGTATTTTCTAACTTGGCAGATTGTTCAGTGGCAATTACATCGTCAAGAATCAAAGGTAATTTTTTGCATAGTTTAAAGAATGCATCTCGTTCACCAAAAACTATTTCGTAGAATTTGTCAAGCGATACACGAAGTATTCTATCGTGAGAATATGTTTTGCCATCAACCTTAGTCGTCCATTTTATTTTTTGCGACTTTTTGGCTATCACTTCTACAAGCATACATGTAGCTTTATCGTCTTCCAACAGTTTATTTTGCATTTTCATGTATGTCTTCTGTGCACTCGATGAATTCATTGTATTATGTTTGTTTTTGAGTTCTGCATATATATGCTTTTCATCATTAATTACATCAAAACCTCCTTTGGTTCCATTGGCAGGCACTTCCCAGCCATTGCTAACCAAACGAAAAAGATGTTGATGAAAATATCCTATACAATTATTATTACTTTTGTCTATTTGTCTAATACATTCTGATTCTATAGTTTGTTCCATAGTTTGTCCATATATCTTAGCATCAAAAGTCAATTTAACAGGGTCTATAATATTTTTATTGAACTCCTTTAAATTTATGCTTCTTCGATATTGTAGCACTGTAGATTTTACATGATTATAAATATCTTCGTCCGAAATAAAACCTAAATTGTATCTGTCTGTTGTATTTTTCATAAGGCTTGCAATGTTGTTAAGGTGCTGAATTATAATTTACTAAAAAACATTCGTTATATATATACACACTTACAAAGATACAACTTTTTTTTATATTCTTTTTCTGCCTCTACTTAAAACAATTACAACTTACCTGCCGGACTTTTTTCTTTCCATTGAAGTTGCCTATAAGCTATCTGCCGCCACACGTTAAGGCAAAATTGCATTTGCGTTGAAACAAAATTACCCACACGTTAAGGCAAAATTGCGTTATCGTAAGAAGTATAGTATCGGAACTATTATATATATACTATCAGACATATTATATATATAGTGCTGCATCTGTTATAATACATCTCTCCTAACGTCGTTAGTGAACTCTCCTAACGTCGTTAGCAAATACTCCTAACGACGTTAGCAAATATCACTAACGTCGTTAGGAGAGAATAAATATAACATATCAAATACTAAAAATATAATTGATACGTTACTATACATAAAACATATCGGACACTATATGTTTAACGTAAAGGCAAAAGTTCTCTAACGTAAAGACAATGGCTCTTTAATGTAAACATAAAATCTCTTTAATGTAAAACAAATAAAACCCAAACCGACTATGGCAATAGGATATATCAAAAAACGACAAAAACTGGTAAGCAAAGGCACTGTAAGCGAGGCATATCTTGCCAAGGTAAGCTATGGCAACTATGTGAACAGTGAGCTGTTGGCCGCCGAGGTTTCGAAACGCAGCTCGGTGTCGGCAGCTACGGTGATGCTGGTGTTGCGCGAGGTAGAAGAGTGTATGTCGGGGCATTTGGCCGCCGGCGATGTGGTAAAGCTCGACTCGATAGGCACCTTTGCCCCGACTATTACCGCCAAGGCTCAGGACTCGCCCAAGAAAGTAAACCAATTTTCGATAACGAAAACGGGGGTGCTATTCAGACCTACCAAGAGGCTGAAAGATGTGATAAAAGACGCCGGCGTAAAATTAGTAGACAAAAAAGTTTACAATGCCGACCCTCACCCTAATACCAAAAAGACACAAGAAAACAGTGATAACGAATAGTATAATTTATTGAAACAACGAAGTTATGGCATTAAATAATTATTTGACCTACGAGGTTAAACCCCGAAAAATATTCGGTCGCGACCGCTGGATAGCCAGTTTGCGGCTTGCCAACCGCTGCTCGTTCGACGAGATTGCAAAGGAGGTGGAGGCTCGCACCTCGTGCCAAAGCGGTGAGGTGGAGGGCTTTATAACCGCCTTGGCATACGAAGTTTATAAATGGCTGGAAATGGGCGAGAATGTAGAAATTGAGGGCTTGGGTACTTTCTACCCCAAGATGACAACCAAGGTGGTGGACAATGTGGAAGAGGCTACCATAAAGAACTGCATTTCGAGCATAACGGTAGGCTTTCGGCCTCACACCAAGCTGAAGAATGCAATAAAAAATGCGGGGTTGAAAGAATACACCAAAGCCAAACTGAAAAGCAACGACAAGGAGGAATAAAAATGGAGATATACATAGTACACAAAAAACTTACCGTAGGTCCACACAAGGGCAAACGCTGCTTCACGCTGAGCCGCGGACCGCGTAGAAACATAGCCTCGGGCAACCTGCTGGAAGGTATCGAGAATGCCACCACCCTAAGTTTTGCCGACGGCGAGATGATATTCAGGAGCTTGGTGGAAGTGGTAACGGAAAAAGTGTCGCAAGGTCATTCGGTCGACCTCGGACCGCTGGGCACTATAAAACCTACCATAAAAGCCACCGGCGTTGAAAACCGCAAGGACTGCAACGCAAAAACGATAACCAACCGCGGAGTGCAATTTATAGCACGTGCCGAACTGAACGAACGCCTGAAAAACATGTCGCTGAGAGTGGTAAACTCAAAAGTGCGAAACACGCAGTGATATGCCTATTTTATTGTTATAGTCCCCCATAAAGAAAGCCGAAGCGGTTCGCTCCGGCTTTCTTGTGCTTGGTATTTTATTGCACTATAAGATTTTTGCTGTCCAGCACTTCGCCGGTGGCGGATACAAGGCGAACGCTGTATTGTCCCGCTACGAGGGTTTGGAGATTAAGGGTAGCAGATGTTTGTGCAGATGTAAACGGAACCGACAATACTGCCACTCCATTAGTGTTGGCTATCTGCACGGTTCCGCCTTGCACTTGATTGGAAAGTGCGTAGCTTACCACTACTTGATTAGAGGCCGGGTTGGGCGAAAGTGATGTTATATCTCCACTGCGAACCACTACGCTTACGGTATCATATCCCTTATAGCCATCGGCTGTGGCTTGTACCGATAGGCGGTATTGTTGCGACTGTGTGGCTGTAGTGCTAAGCGTAGTACCCGATGCTATGCTGTCGCCTGCAGCATTATACCATACGTAGGTGGCAGGCTCGCCTATGTTTACAGCACTGAATGTTACAGGAGTTTGCTGCATTACCACTTGGTCTTCCAAGGCTTTAACCTCAAACTCACGATCAGGGTCGCGTACCACCTTGTAGTGTTCGCCGCCATAAAGAGTTTCTCCTTTTTCGTCGTACATGGCTATATCGAATGTAAACTCGCCACACTCAGGCACAATATCTGAAAAGAAATTAACCTCTGTTTCCAACATGCCTATACTATTGGGAGGTAATAATATATTTTGGAATTCGGCAGAACTTTTGGTTATAAAAAAACGATGTTCTCCCACTCGCTTTATTCCGTTTCCTTTGCTACCGCCTTCTTGCCAACCTGCAACTACGTTAGGGCTGAAACGTATATAGGTTTCGGCATATTTATACAAAGGTTCGTTTTTGGAATTAAGAGGAGAGGTAAAACGCAATGTAAACAATCTTTCTTCCTTAAAATGATTTTGAAGCCATACAACTGCTTTATTATTCGACCCATCAATAACAGTAAGATTTTTCCATGCTACATTATTGTTGTGTGTTACAAAATATCCGATATCACAAGAATCAGTATTTTCTCCTTCTATAGGTTCGCTATCATGTACACGAGCCAACAAGCAGAAGTGCCACCGTTCGGCATTATCTTTAAACATGCCGCAATTATAATCTTCGGCAACGGGTGTGGTCCAAGGTATTTTTACAACAACCGAACTGTAGGGCAATATTATTGGAATAGGATAATAAAGAGAGTCTCCAACAATTCCACTCATTGGAGGATTTTTATCACAATCCAATTGCGTTGTTCCATCCCAGCCACTTGGCCAAGGAAGATCAATACCGGCCTTTGCCCAATTCAGGTATAGTTTTTCAGTGCCGGTAGATGAAACTGCTCGTTTGTTGTGAATATGAACGCATACATTATAAGTTCTACCTCCAATAGGATTATCTACAGAGCCTCCTCCCAATTCTTCTATCCAAATATCAGGACTATTGTACATATATTTAACATTGCTTGGAGTGTTACCATTATCACCAATGGAATCTCGGATATAGAGATTTACATTAGATGTTCCCATTAATCCATCAAGTGTTGTTGCTCCTGTATTGAGAGGATCCAACCATGGCTGAAGTTTTCGTCTATTATCGGTTGCACCGTTACCATCCCAAGCAAGACAAAATTTATTGTATGAAGAGTAATCGCCGTCCATATTCGAACAATTAGTACTATCGCTCCCTCCGTACAGACATCCAGTTATACGTCCACGACCATTAATCAAAGGAGAACCCGACGACACTGGCTCTGTATAACCATATCCATTATCGGTTTGTTTCCATATAATAATCCATTTATCATCTATCGGTGAATATATATTTTCACTCGTTGAAATCTTCTTTATATCTCCCTTAGGATGATGTATTCCTACATGTCCCCACCCTAAATTATCACTATTATCCCATCCAAGATAATAAGTCATAATATTTGGATTATCATCAGGATCTTCATCTAATTCTAACAATGCAAAATCAAGAACACTATCATTTGCTAAAACAGTTGCACCTACAGTTTCAATATAATAATCTGGATCCTCTTCTAAATTATTACAATTTGGCGATTCATAATGCCAAAAAAAACGGCATTACTGCAATTTGGACTAGAAATAGCATCTCCACTCCCATTAAGGCAATGATTTGCTGTTAAAAATAATAATCTTTTATCTTCAGCAGTATTATTTATTAATGCTCCTGTTCCCCATTCTTGCCTATCTACAGAAAACAGTACAACAGCATTCTTTTCATTTTGCCATCTCCAACCCTCTTCACAATTAATATTAACTTGACAACTTCCTGATGCATTTAAACCTCCACTATTTTTTTTATTAAACCACCTATCTTTATCAAAAAACCTATAATTATGAACTAAGCTAGAAACAGATAGTATACCTTGATTCATAACATTTTTAGGTTCATAATATTCTAGAACAATGGTGTCATCATAGATAGGTCCGGTAAAAAAAAGTCTCGGATTTGTTCGAGTTTTTCCTTTGCCATTATTTACAGAAGTATAAGCTCCTCTACAGTGTTCCAGATCTTTTCCATAAACAAAGAACTTTGCACCTTCAGGCATCCAAAACTTATCATAATAAACATTTATTGATTTTGCACCGGGACATGCCACTATCAAGTGCCATATCCTATCGCCATTCTCTAATGTTTTCCACTCTCCGGAATTTTCCAAATTAAAATTTACATCATAAGCATACCCTGCCCGATTATCTCTATCAAGTTTTCTTTTGATAGAATCTTCTAAAAGCAAAGCTTGTAGGTCAAATTCCGGCATAACAATAACGCTATCTTTCCATATCAAATTTTTTTGAGAAAAGCTTACCGGTTCTTCTTTTGTGGTTATCTGAGAGTATGCATAATTACAACTAAATATGAATATGCATACATTTGTAACTATTTTTATATATAAATTTTTCATGATTCATTTATTTTTTAAATTGTATATATTTCATTTCATTATCATAGTACAGAAATAGCGTACTATCATTACTTCGTATTGTACAAATATTGTTTAAAGCTTCAATTAATTTATCTTCATATCCGGAAGAATCATAAACCAAAGTTTCACATCCAATTTGTATGGTAATGAGATTACTATTCATTGAATAGATTCCACCTATTTTGTTGACATATTCCCCAGTTATGGTATTATCGTAATTAAATTTGAGCCAACATAATGTTTTGTCTCTTTCAGGAACGATGTCAACGTTTTCAGAAATATCAACAATTTTAACGAGATACAATTTTTTATTAAGAAAACCTTCAATACTATAGTTCTCTTCTTTTTCGCAGCTGCTAATGCTTAGCATTCCTACAGCTGCAAACACCGCAAGGGCTAATTTCAGTGCGTAATGTTTCATATTCTGATATTTTTAAAATTGATAATATGCATCCCTTTATCCAAATCGGTATTATACGCATTATTTATACCGCTTGGACTATCAGTACTATTCATTTAGTAAGTATTATAAGTCGTTGCCAAAGAGGATGCTGATAAACTTCGGGCAACAATCGTTATCAATACTACTATCGCCCTACAGCAACGAAACGTGAAAGTGCCGTTGCCGCAGGGCAACATTCATCAAAGTTGTTTTTACCCAAAAACCATATACTTAACAGTGGCAGTATATGCAGGTCAACAACCGTCTGCTGTATATTATCAATAAAGTATTTTGTATGATATACTATTGTTTGTAAAAACTGTAGTATTTTTTCTATTATATTTCCTCGCCCCAACCGCTTATCCACAAGCAGATTTGCAACGCAAAGCACACCGCAACCAATGCCAAAATTTAGCATTCCTCCCATTGCCGGCAACAATAGGAATGGTACATATATGTCCTTTTTTGTTGTCATAACTTTGTTAGTTTTGAAAGTGCAAAATTACACATTTATTTCCTTATCTGCAAAAAAAAGCGTACCTTTGCCAAAATTTCAATAACGTAATAATATGAAGAAATTAATCTTATTTATCGCAATAGTAATATTTTGTGGCACAAGTGCAGCAACGGCACAAACCGACACAGTAAAGAATAGAAAATTAGTAGAAGCAGATATAAATCCTGAATTTCCGGGAGGTCCCGATTCTATGTTTGCTTTCCTTTACCGAATCATCAAGTATCCCAAAAAGGCAATAAGAAAGAATATTACAGGGGTTGTTTGCGCCGGTTTTGTTGTAGAAAAAGACGGACAAATATCCAATGTCAAGATACTTCGCGACATTGGCGGAGGCTGCGGCAAAGAAGTTCTACGCGTAATCAACGCTATGCCTAAGTGGAAACCGGGCATATTTAACGGCGAACCGGTACGCACAGAATTCGTTCTTCCAATAACGTTCAACTTGGAAAGTAATGTTTCAGAAGAACACGACCGTGAATTTCTTCAAAATACTTGTGGTGAGTATTAAGTTTTGAGAAAAAGGTTCAAATAAAATTCTAATATTTTATATATAATGGTAATTCATCAATAGTTTTTAACTTCTGAAACGTTTTTTTATCTGGAGAGATAAGTACTATTGTTGGGAATACATTTGTTTTAAATATATTAGAAAAACCTTTTGAGTGATAAATAATATGATTTATTTTATAACGTTCCACATATCTTTTTAAAGATTCTGCATTACCAGCAATAGGATTTACAATCATCAATTTTACATTATGTTTATTCATGTAATTTAGTCCTATTTTCGCAGTATTTTCTGAAATATTTTTTATTGTTTCCAAGCATGGCTTGCAACCTAAGGTCCAAAAATATAACAAAATCCATCCTTCTTCTGTTGCAAGTGTAGTCGTATCATTATTATAAATGCATACCATAGGATAATTCAAAACAGTGTCATTAACGTTTTCATTCTTTTCTTTTCTATAAGTCCAACTTAAAGGAAGACTATCTAAAGTATTGTGACGACTATAATTCAAATACATTTCTTTTTCAAAGTCGAATATTGAATCTATCATACTTCGATTGTCTTCAAATGTAACATTAAGTTCTATTTTATTTATTTGCTGTGCTTCATTACTTGGATAATTCATTGGATAAGAATAAATATATTGCAAACGTTTTTCAATATTGTTGTAATAGTAATTTATTGTATAAAAGTTTGGAATATCAAATTTACCACTTGCTTCATTATAAAAATGAGATGTTGTATCATCGCGGGATACTATAGTATATTGAATGTCATTTATTATAGTATCTGATATTCTAGTAAAATTAATGTCTAATATATCATTATATATTTTATATTCTTTAAGACCTAAATTCTTCCTATTGATTAGTTCAATAAAATATTTTACACGCTGTCTACATCTGTTATTATAATGCCAAAAATAAGTGGTATAATCTCCATCATCATAATTTTCATGACTAACATTTATACCTTTTGTTAGTTCTAAGGTTTCGTTATCAATACACTTGAAGTAATCTTTTCTGAAAAGATAATATCGTTGATTAATGTAATTATCAATGAATACAACTTCTCTTTTGTTTCGAAAAACTTTATTTGTTAAATTATCAAGTGTCTGATAGTATGAATTGCTATCAAGTATTACCTTATATTCAAAATTCCGATATTCATGGTTTATAATTGGTCGAAGAATGTTTTTTACATAAAAGTTGTGAGCTAGAGAATTGTGTTGCGAGTATGTTTGAAAACAAAAAGCAAAGAAAATTGTAAAAAGAATCATCCCTACATTAATCAATTGTAAGGATGTTTTCTTTAAGGATTTTTTTTTCATTTTTAACTATTTTGCAATTATTCCAATAGCTGTTAAAACCCATCCTATCACATCTTTCCATCCTATTTTGTTTGGATTTGGAGCGGGAATAACTTCTGCATCTGTTTTTTTACAAACACCACCTTCGTTTTTACATAATGTACAATTGTTATTTTCAAAATTACATCCATCACAATTTGTGGCTTCACATGTTATCGTACGTCTTGGTGTATCTTCTTTTGCATAATAAACAATATTACCTTCTTCAGTAATTTCTTTATCCAAAACTACAAAAGATGTATAAGTAAATCCTGTTTCAATATTGAAAATTGTATGTCTCAAAATAGGAGTATTTTCCAAATCAAAAGGTTCTTTATCTTGAATGGAAATATCTTCAAAAACATAGTCTTCCCCGAGTTCTCTCTCAATTATTTCGCTAATAAGAATAGCATATTTTTCTTTATCAAATAAAAAAGAGTGTTCATCTTCTCCTTTTTTCGTTTCAGCCAACAAAACTTTTTCAGGAACTTTGTCTAACTCTATAGACTTAATCTTAGCCATTTCTGTGTTTTCTTTTGTTTCTTTAGTACATGCAAAAAAGATTGAGGCCAAAACACATAAAAAAAAGCCCATTAAAATTGATATTTTTCTCATAAGTATATAAATTAAATTTCAATTTGCAAAATTACTTTTTTTTTTAGAGATACACAAGTTATATTGTAAAAAAAATGAATAAATATTATAATGATAAGTATAATACATTGTATAAAAGCCAAATAAGTTATAATATTTTTCTTTCTTTTTTTTCGGGAAAATGAATTTCTTATGGAATTTATCGTTTTAGATATATTGATTTTTACAAAAAGAGCCTTGCTATTTATTTAGATATAGCAAAGCTCTTGGGTAAGTATTGCACAGAAGCAGTATTATTTTACAGGAATGTTCTTAAGAGTTTCCACAAGGTAATCCCAGAATTTTCCTACGCTGGCGATATTCACCTTTTCATCTGGAGAGTGTGGATACATAATAGTAGGTCCGAACGAAATCATATCCCAGTTAGGATACATAGTGCCAAACAAACCGCATTCCAAACCTGCGTGGATAGCCATTATCTTAGGTTCTTTGCCGTAAAGTTTGTTGTAAGTAGCCTGCATAGTGGTAAGGATAGGCGATTTCATGTTTGGTTTCCAACCGGGATAGCCACCTGCAAGTTCGCATTTGCCACCTGCAAGTTCGGCAAGGCATACAAGGCGTTCTGCCAAATCTTCTTTAGCACTGTCTACCGAGCTACGCAACAACGAGTGGATAGACATCTTGCTGCCGTCGGTTTTTACGATAGCCATGTTCAACGAAGTTTCAACCAATCCCGGCATAGAGTCGCTCATACGCATAACACCGTTAGGAGCAGCATATACAAGGTTGATGCAACGGTTAGTGTCGGCTTCGGTCATCACAGCCTTAGGCATATCTACAGCTTCGTATTTCATAAAGAAGTCGCCATCAACGGCTTCAAGTTCTTTAGCCACAGCTTCAGCCACTTTGTCGAACTCTTTAAGTATGCAATCTTTGTGTTCTGTTGGGAATACAAGCACAGCCGAAGCTTCGCGAGGGATAGCATTGCGAAGGCTGCCACCGTCGATAGATTCAAGACGAATGCCACATTCTGCCACCCAACGCAATAGGCGTATCAATATCTTATTGGCGTTGCCACGGCCAAGTATGATGTCCATACCTGAGTGACCACCTTTAAGACCACCAACGATAAGTTTGTAAGCACAATATCCTGCAGGAACGGCTTCGGTGGCATAGTTGATAGTGATAGAAGCGTCGATACCGCCGGCACAGCCTACGTAAAGTTCACCTTCAGTTTCGCTATCAAGGTTAAGAAGTATGTCGCCATTAAGTTCGCCACTCTTAAGGCCGAAAGCACCAGTCATACCGGTTTCTTCGTCGATAGTGAATAGGGCTTCGATAGGGCCGTGTTCCAAAGTGGTAGAGGCCAACACAGTCATAGCAGCAGCGGCACCCATACCATTGTCGGCACCAAGGGTAGTACCGTTAGCCTTTACCCATTCGCCATCGATTCGAGTTTCGATAGGGTCGGTTTCGAAGTTATGTACTTTATCGTTGTTCTTTTGAGGAACCATATCCACGTGGGCTTGCAATATTACGCCTTTGCGGTTTTCCATGCCTTTGGTGGCAGGTTTACGCATTATTACGTTGCCTGTTTCGTCAACTTTGTACTCTAAATTGTGTTTTTTTGCAAATTCTACAAGGTATGCAACCACTTTTTCTTCATGTTTCGAAGGACGTGGAATTTGAGTAAGAGCATAAAAGTTTGCCCATAACTCTTTGGGATTCAAATTCAATATTTCACTCATATCTGTTTATTTTTATGTTTTTCTATTAAGTTTTGAGGGTGCTAAATTACACATTTTTTCTCTATTAAACAAATAAAATTTCGATTGGGTATTTACCGATTGACAATATATGCTGCAAAAGTCTTTGATAATACCTAATATTTATCGTTTTTATGTGTCGCATATAGCTTCGCATAGGTATATTGCTTTTTTCTCGTCGCATTTGGTAAGTCCTATTATGTATAGGTCGCCACCTTCTTTGAGCCGTAATTTTTTTTGCAATTCTTCGCTCGTCATAGGGTAGTTGCGTGTTATCACATGTACTCTGCCGTTTGTAATATCTTTTGCTACCTCTTTGGCTGATGGGTGGAGTTCTTTTATTACTTTGAATGTGCGTCCTGCAAAGTGTTCTATTTTGTTTTCGGAGGTGTATAGATGAGTGTTGCGGTGTATCTTTTTTACATCGTAAATGGTTGATATGGTTTTGAAAGCGCCGGCTTTTAGTAGTGCCACGTTGGGTTCGTAGATGTATTGTTCTATGTTGGCAGAGTAGTGTATCGATAGTGTTGTTTCTTTCTGTCGGTCGAATGTTATTCTGTCCATAGTGCCATTCGATTTAATGTTTATGCAGTGGCATTGTGGCGAAGTGTCGGCACCTGAGGCTGAGCAAAGAAAAAGTATCTCTTTGCATTCGTTTTTTACGGCCACTATTGTTATTTCGCAAACGTGTTTCAGTTGAGCCACAGCCTCTGCTATGTCGAGCATCGGCGACGATTTTATCAGCAGCATATCGGCTTTGTCAAGCAACATATCTATGTTTTCCAATATGTTTGGAGTGCAGTTTTCCAGTGCCGATACTTTTCGTCCTTTTTCATCGCGACGGGCAGGGTCGGCATAAATAAGGTCGAAATGTTTGTCGGTATTTTTCAAAAACTCTATGCTGTCGGTGCAGTGGGTGATGATGTTGTCAATTCCAAGTGCCTTAAAGTTGTGTGTGGCAATGGTGTTAAGTTCTTCGTTCTGTTCTATATAGTTTACAGCGATGGCTTGTTTGGCCATAAAAAGGCTGTCTATTCCCAGTCCGCCCGTTATGTCGGCTATGTGTTTACCTTTGGCATATTCGGTGGCTTTGAATAAGGCAGTGGTTTCGGACGAGCATTGTTCTCTGTTGAGTTTTGGAGGATAAACAAAGTCATCGCAAAGTGCTACGCTTGGCAGTTTGTCTTGTGCCATGCGGTAGCCTTCTATCTGTTGTGCCACAAACTTCATATCCCATTGAGGGTGTTTTTTTTGTTGCAGCACCAGCGATAGCGGGTCTTTGCCTCTGTTCGAGAGTATAAATTCCTTTAGTTCGTCGCTCCAATTCATTTTTTCTGATGCGGTAGTTTTTTGAAACTGTAAAAGTCCCGCGTTGGGACTTTTACAGCAATGTTATGATTGGTGTATTAATAAATGCCTTTGTCGTGTAGTTCTTTTAGGCGGTTTACCACCATTGGGCGATCTTCTTTGTAGGTAACGCCAAACCATTGTGCAGTGGTTTTAAGCACACGCATTTTGGCATATCCTCTGTCGATGAAGGTGTTCACTGCAAAAGGTATGTAGTATTCCGATTTCAGTTCGTTGCCCGATTTTTTCAAGAAGTCTACAAATAGCTTTTCCGATTCCACAAAGTAGTCGGGTGTAAAACCAAATAGGTTCATCGATACGGTGGTGTCGGGTTGCAATGGGTGTAGGCTTCCGTCGCTGTCTTTGTATTCTATGCCGTTTTGGCTGCGTGCTATCGAGGTGCGCTCGGTCATCGACACAAGGTAGTTGTTTTCGTCGATGTTGCAAACACCACGCGACACCGAGCCGTTTTCGGACAATGTGTTTTCCAAACGGTAGCCCACCATGCAGTAGTCGCCTTTGCTGTCGGCAGCAAGGGTTTGCAGGTATTCGGCCATCACACGGAAAGCGTCTTGACCATAAAAGTCGTCGGCATTGATAATGGCAAATGGTTCGTTCACCACGTCTTTTGCCATAAGTATGGCGTGGTTGGTGCCCCATGGTTTTTCTCTGCCTTCGGGTACTTTGAATCCTTCAGGTAGTTTGTCCAGTTCTTGGAACACGTATTCCATTTCTATCTTGTTGTCGAAACGTTGTGGATTGATGGCTGCTTTAAACTCGTTTTCAAAGCTGTGGCGTATTACAAATACCACTTTTCCAAATCCTGCACGAATGGCATCGCGGATAGAGTAGTCCATAATTGTTTCACCGTTAGGACCCACACCGTCCATTTGTTTGAGTCCTCCATAGCGGCTACCCATGCCGGCAGCCAATACTAATAATGTTGGTTTCATATTTATATCGTATTTAAATTAATATTTTCGTTTTTGTAAAAAGAAATCTTTCAGCAGTGTTTCGCATTCTTCGGCAAGTATTCCTTTTGTAACCTTGGTTTTGGGATGCAGTATTGCCGAGCTTATTGTGGAGTATCCTCTTTTTGTGTCCGATGCTCCGTATACAATGCGTCCTATTTGAGTCCATGCTGCGGCACCGGCACACATCACACATGGTTCGAGGGTTACATACAAAGTGCAGTTTTGCAGATATTTGCCACCTATTGTAGATGTGGCAGAAGTAAAAGCGAGCATTTCGGCATGTGCCGTAACGTCGTTGAGTTGTTCGGTATTATTGTAGCTGCGTGCTATTATCCTGTCGTTGCATACAATAATGGCACCAACGGGTATCTCGTCGGCGTTAAAGGCTTTGCGAGCTTCTTTAAGTGCCTCTCTCATATAGTATTCGTCCGAAGTGTCGAGCATAGTGTGTTATTTTATTTCAAATATGTTTGGGTCAAAGGGTAATAGTTCGGTTTGTGTATAGTAAATAGTTATGGCGTTGAAGTGTTGGTAGCTTTCCACCGATGGGAATATATATACACCATCGACGGGTAAGTATTCGTTTATTGCACGCCATTGCACTTCGTGGCGACGTTTGCCTGTCTCGGGTACCACAGGCATCATCAGAAATAGCAGTCCCGTCGATTTTTCGAACATATAATAGCGGTCTAAGTGGTCGGGGTCTACTACCATTACACGATAAACCTCTTGTCCTTCCAAGTTTATGATGTCGCATTTTTTAAATTCCAAGCTACGTGCCTCCCATGTGTGTATGGGTTTGCGATAGTCGTAGCCCGTTATACTGTCGTGATATAACGTTAAACTAAGGGTATCCCAACGTTCTAAACCGGGCTTGTAGTGCCAATATTTTTTGCCGTTGGAACAAAAACCAACTATTTGTTTGCCTTGATGGTATAATTCCACTCGCGAAAATTTGTTGCCATAAAACCAGCGTTTCATATACATGGTATCGCCGGGAAAGTTGTTTTCGGTTATTGCTGATTCCAAATACACCGTTTTATTGGGAAGATTGTCGTAATTTAATAATTTCAAGTAGTTGGTAACCACTGCTTGAGATAACGAATCTTGTTGTGCATATACAGCAGAGCATAGTATCATTGTTGATATGCAAAATGCAATTGTTCTTATTTTTATCATAGTGCTACGTTAATTTTCATTCTATAACGACTTTTTTGTATTCTTATTTTTTGAGGATAGAATAATATCTCACATTTTTTTGAAAAAACTTCCTTATGGCAGCTTTATAAACATGTCGTGATGTTGTAAAAATTTCATCGCGAGGAAAAATTAAAGCCGTAGTGATGAAAGAAATACTTGGAAAATATATTTTGAAAAATCTTGTATATCAACGATTCTGTAAATTGGCATCCGATGTGTAATCATAGTATACTGTCAATTAAATTATACCCTACCGTCAATTGATTTTTGATATACCATCAATGCAACGACGAATGGGTGTTGTGATTTTTGTGGTTTGTTTTGTCCAAAAATATGGATTATTGCCTGAAATATCTAAAACGTTATTTTTTTTGCAAGTTTCTTTAGCAAAAAATGAATTAAATACACTTTTATGCATCCAAAAAGAGTCCGAAATAATAAGTTTGCTACATTTTTTTTCTTTTTTTATGAGTGAGTCAATATGTTTATAATCAAAATATTGATGATTTATTTTGGAATAATGTAAAAAAAAATCTGCATAATTATGCACAAAATAAAAAAAAAATACTATTTTTGCATATCGTTTATCGATAAAAAAGAATGAAAGATGAAGCAATGTAAAAACAAAAAATTAAAAAGATTGTGGGTCTTGTATGGAACCTTTTTTACCATAGTGGTGATAACTTTGGGATTGTTTTTATCAGATATTTTGATTACCAACGATCATGATGATCTTATAAAATTTAAGGAACAGCAGAAAAGTTTGAATTTCACTACCATACGTAGTACAGATTTGAAAAGTTCGGCAAGCGAATATATATTCGATATTCCGATAGAAAACCCCAACGATAGTGCGATACATCTTTCGGCACGTGTGAATGGATACGATATTGTAATTTCTACAGAAGATGTTCAAAAGTTAGATTCCCCCTATCAAACTCTTACATATGTGTTTCAATGTATTTGGTTGTTATGTTTGGTATTAGTGTTTGTGTTTGTGTTTGTCATTCTGTATTCGTTTTATAAATCAATAAAACAAGGTACAGTATTTCAAAAGAGAGATATTCGTTGGTTGACATTGATAGGAGTATTGTTTTTGGTGATGACATTAAGCATTGACATAGCAAGATATTTTGAGCACCAATATGTATTACAGTTTTTGCAAGGCACTTCGGTGGAAGTTGACGGAAATTTATACATCAATTTTGTGCGTATATTATCCGGTTTGTTAATACTTTTTGTTGCCGAATTGTTTAAGATAGGTTCTGATATTCAAGAAGAACAAGATTTAACCATTTAATGCGGGAGGTGAGTATGGGAAGAATAGTAGTAAATGTAGATGTAATGATGGCGAAGCGAAAAATGTCGCTGTCCGAGTTGGCTGAACGCATTGATATAACGCCGGCTAACCTTTCTATCTTAAAAACCGGAAAGGCAAGAGCTATAAGATTTTCGACTCTGGAGGCTCTTTGTCGCGAGCTTAGATGCCAGCCTAAAGATTTGTTGGAATATATAAACGACGAAGATTAAGATATTAAATAACAGAAATAAATAATAAATTAAATAATTACATAACAAATAAATTTTTAATAGTATGAAACTAAGAAGATTCTGGTTGTTTACACTTATGCTATTAGTAGCAAGTACAACCTTTGCACAGTTTGGTGGTGCACAAAAAGCTGAAAAGAAAACCACCGATTTATCTGCTAAAGTTCCTGTGGATAAAAAAGTTCGTATCGGTAAGTTGGAAAACGGAATGACTTATTATATCCGTGCCAACAAAAAACCCGAAAATCGTGCTCAATTCCGTTTGGCTGTTAATGCCGGTTCTATCCTTGAAGATGCCGACCAACTTGGTTTGGCTCACTTCTGTGAACACATGGCTTTCAACGGAACCAAGCATTACAAAGGTAATGAAATGATTAGCGAACTACAAAAGAAAGGTATCGAATTTGGTCGTGGTATCAATGCTTGGACCTCGTTCGACGAAACCGTTTATTATGTAGATCTTCCTACCGACAGCCCCGAAATGATTGAGATGGGTTTCAAAATCCTTGACGGTTGGGCTGATGGTCTTTTATTCGAAGGCGAAGAAATTGAAAAAGAACGTGGTGTTATTCTTGAAGAATGGCGTGGCGGATTAGGTGCCGGAGAACGTATGCGTAAAGCCACTTGGCCTACTATGCTTAAAGGTTCGTTGTATGCCGAACGTTTGCCTATAGGTGAAGAAGAAATTATTAGAACCTTCAAACACGAAACCATCAAACGTTTCTACAACGATTGGTATCGTACCGATTTGCAAGCTATTATCATCGTTGGTGATATAGACGTAGATGCTACCGAAGCTAAAATAAAAGAATACTTTGGAAAATACACAAAACATCCTAATCCTCGCGAAAGAAAAGAATTTGGTGTACCCGGAAACGTAGAACCCTTAGTAGCAATAGCTACCGATAAAGAAGCTACAAGCACTACTATAAACATGTTCTGGAAACACAAAAAAGCTCCTCAAGGTACAGTGGGCGACTATCGTCAAAGCCTTGTAAGAAGCCTTGTAAACAATATGTTGAGTGCTCGTTTTGGTGAACTTTCACAAAAAGCTTCGGCTCCTTTCGTATATGCTGATGCCGGTTACGGTGGATTCCTTGGACGCTCTACCGACGCTTTCACAGCTGCCGCCATGCCTAAAGAAAACCAAATAGATGCTACCGTTGAAATGTTGCTTACCGAACTTAAACGTGCCGATCAACATGGATTTGTTCAAACCGAATTGGATCGTGCTAAAGAAGATATGCTAAGCAGCTATCAAAAATATGCTAAAGAAGAAAACAAAACTCAAAGTGTAAGTTTCGCTAACGAATATACCAACCACTTCCTTGAAGGTGAAGTAATACCGGGTATCCGTCAAGAATATCGCTATGTAAAAGAATTTATGCCTACTATCACTTTGGAAGAAGTAAACGCTTTGATAGCAGGTTGGATAACCGACGAAAACTTCGTATTCTATCTAACTGCTCCCGAAAAAGAAGGTTACAAAGTGCCTACCAAAGATGAAGTGTTGGCTATAGTAGCTAAAATGAAAAATGTACAAACCGAACCTTACGTAGACAACTATAAAGATGAACCTTTGTTTGCTAAAGAATTGAACAACGTAAATGCTAAAATAAGCAAGAAAAACGATAAACTTGGTTATACCGAATACACATTGCCAAACGGCGTTCGTTTCGTGGTAAAACAAACCAACTTTAAAGAAGACGAAATACTTGTTCGTGCTTTCAGTTTCGGCGGTAGTTCGTTGTACGAAGATAAAGAATACCTTACAGCTTCTTGGGCTTCTTCGATAGTTGATGGTAGCGGTATTGCCGATTTCGACAACTCTCAATTAGGCAAAAAGCTTCAAGGTATGAATATCAGCATATCTCCATTTATCAGCTCTATGGAAGAAGGTTTCAGCGGAAACTGCTCGCCAAAAGATTTCGAAACATTGCTTCAACTTACTTATTTGTATTTCGATGCTCCTCGCAAAGATAAAGAATCTTTCGACCGTTTCTTGTCGCAAATGAAAAACCAATACAAATTTATTGGCGAAAATCCTCAATATGTATTTATCGATAAATTCCAAAAAGTAGCTTATCCTAACGACAAACGTAACGTGCTTATCCCTACCGAAGAACAAATGAATGCTGTAGACTACGAACGTGCTTTCAATATATACAAAGAACGTTTTGCCGATGCTAGCGATTTTACTTTCTTCTTTGTAGGTAATGTGTCGGACGAAATGATTTCTACTATATCTAAATACTTAGGCAACCTTCCTTCGATAAACAGAAAAGAAACTTGGAAAGACCGTTCTACCGATTTCGCTAAAGGTATTCAAAAAGAAACTGTAAAGAAAGGTATGGACAACCAAGGTATGCTTATTATGATGGGTGTAACCGAAGGTTTCGAAGCTACTACCAAAAACAAAATGGCTGTAAACATGCTTAGCGATGCTATAGGTATTACTGCTATCGAAGTTATCCGCGAAAAAATGGGTGGTACTTATAGCCCTTCGGCCGGTATCAACTACGAAATATTGCCAAAACCTGAAGTTAGCTGGCAATTCTTTATCAACTGCGACCCAAGCAAAGCAGGCGAAATAGAAAAAGCTGCTATGGACATCATGGAACAATACATCAAGAAAGGTCCGGACGATGCTACTTTGGCTAAGGTTAAAGAACAAATGATTCGTGCTCGCGAAACCAACTTAAAAGAAAACAGCTTCTGGGCCAGCATACTTTATGGTTCGTACTACTACGGTCTTGACCGCACTGACGAAGTTCTTTTAGACGACTACAAAAAACTTGTTGATTCTATCACAGCTGAAGATATTAAAGCTATAGCTAAGAAATATATCAACTTGAAAAACTACATCGTGGTTACTCTTGAACCCGAACAAGTAAAAGAATAAGCGATATAGTATAGATATAACAAAAAAGCCGAAGCGAACCGCTTCGGCTTTTTTTATTGTTCGGTGGGGTTGTCTATTACTTCCCAGTGCCCTCCTTTGTTGCCTCCTATTCGTTTTATTAGGTTGTTTTGTCGTAGTCTGCGGATAATCTTTTTTACTCCGCTTTCCGATAAACCACTTATTTCTTGCAGTTCTCGGATAGTAATTTGTTTGTTTTCCTTTATGGCCAAAAGGATTTTTTGGTTACTTTTCGGGTTACTTTTCTGGTTACTTTTTATTGCTCTATGGTTACATTGCCGTTGGGGGTTATGTTTAGAGTGGTTTTGCGGCCAAGTATCAGTGCAAGGTTTTCCATGCCTATGTGTCCGAACGGCATTCCCATACATACGGGGTAGTCGTACTCCTTCACTGCGTCCCAGATTATCTCTTCGGCGGTTTTGCCAAAAGGTATGGCGTTGTCGTGCATATCGCTCATGCCGCCCACTATCAGTCCGCTTAGTTTGCGGAGCTTGCCGCTGCGTTTGAGGCACATCATCATGCGGTCGATGTGGTAGAGGTATTCGTCGAGGTCTTCGATAAAGAGTATCTTGCCGGCGGTGTCTATGTCTGAAGGCGAACCCATTATGCTGTAGAGCACCGAAAGGTTGCCACCCACCACAGCACCTTCGGCTTGACCGGGACGCAGTAGGTGTGTGCTACACTGCAGGCTGTATTGACAGCTGCCTGCAAACAAGGCTTGGTGTAGGCTTTCGATAGCCGGATAATGTACAGCGGTGGCATCGGGCGGTATGTTGATAGGCATGGTGGCGTGTAGGGTTTCCATGCCAAGTAGGTTGTGGACGTGGCTGTGCAGTGCCGTTACGTCGCTGTAGCCTATTATCCATTTTGGGTTTTGCTTCAGAGGGGTAAGGTTCAGGCTCTCCAGTATCCTTACTGTGCCGTAGCCACCGCGGGCACATAGTATTGCTCGTATACCCTCGTCGTCCAATAGGCTTTGTAGCACTGCCGCACGGTGGCTGTCGGTGCCGGCCATCTGGTGGTTTTCGGCGTAAAGCCCTTCGGGTATTACTACCTCCAAGCCCCAGTGTTGCAGCAGTTTTATTGCCGGCTCCATCTCTTGCGGACTTACTTTGCGTGCCGTGGCAGCTATCGCCACACGGTCGCCGGTCTTTAAACAATATCTTTTTGCCATAATTGTTTCGCTTGTTTGGTGTATGATAATTGTATGGTCGTATTGGTTCTATATATCGAAAAGTTCGGCAGGGTTTATTTTAAATTGTAGCATTTTGGCAGTCTCTCTGCCGTTGTCGCCACCTTTTCGTTGCATGGTTATGCGTCCTATTTTAAAGTTGCCTCGTGGTGTTATCTCTATATTGCCGTTGCCGAAGAAGTTGAGACATACGTTTATAGGTTTCAAAATCCATCGTGCGTTTTTATCGGCTTTTTGTGCCACAAGCATCCATTCTGCCGCAAAGCGTCCTCGTCCTTTCAGTATGTCCGAAACTATTAGTTGTTTGTTGTTTTTTAGCCATTCCACTATCTCTGTTTGTTCAGTAGTGCTAAATTCGTTGGCAAACATTCTGCGTCGGTCTTTTGGCTTTCTTATATTGGGTGCTTCCTCACCAGTGTAGCGTTTCAGTATGGAAACTATGTTTGTGGGTATTTGCCACATTTCGGCATATTTGTCTACCCATCGTTTGTCTATTTGGTTGAATCCTTTGGGATTGCTTACTAGTTTCACTTGTAGGTTTTCTACATCTATGGCTTTTTTAAGTTTTATTGTTATCTGCACCTGCACATCTGTTTTGTAGCCCGATAGTATTATGGCTTCCACATATTCAATCTCTTCCAATGCGTATCCCATTGTTTGCAACCATGTTTGAGCTTCGGTGTCGGTGTGCCAATTGTTGAATTTGTCGGCTATGTTATGTTCGTTTTTGAATCCGTTTTTGGCTGTGTTGCTTCCTAATTCTATTTTTTTGTCTTTCATGTTGTTGGTTTGTTTAGGTTAATGTTATTGAATCTTTTTCAGGCGAAACCACTTTTATTATTTCGCCCACTATGTATTGCAGGACATCTATAGTTACGCTGTTGCCAAATTGCTTGTAAGCAACTGTGGAGCTACTTGGTATTATGAATGACTCCGGGAAGCCTTGTAATCTTGCACATTCGCGAGTGCTTAATTTCCTTACTTTGTTGTCTATAAAGTATAGTCCTGTTTTGGCACCGGCACCTCCGCCGTTGGCACTCAGTGTTATGGAGTGTCCTATAGGGTCGTATATGCGTTCGCCTTGTCCGCCTTTGTTTACTATACCTATCTGTAAAGGTTTGTTGGGTAATGTCTTTTCGCCAAAGAGTGTGCGTTGTTCGCCGTTGGCAGTGGATTTGTATATATGTATGTCGTTACGTTCTATTATTTTGGCATCGTTGGGGTTGTCCTCCAGTATGTCGTTCAGCGACGATGTCAGCTCCATAGATGGAAAGCGGAATGTGTCTTTATTTGCAATATCGTTGCGAAAAGCGACAATGTATATTCTTTCGCGGTGTTGTGGAATGCCGAAATGTCCGCTGTTCAGTACTTTGAAGTGTGTTTTATAGCCTAGTCCTTCTAGGGTTGTCAGTATCGTTTTGAATGTTTTGCCACCATCGTGTTGCACAAGGTTTTTCACGTTTTCCATAAATAATACCTTGGGTTTGTGGTAGGCAGCTATGCGTGCAATGTCGAAGAAGAGTGTACCTCGGGTGTCTTCAAAGCCAAGTTGTTTTCCGCTTATCGAAAAGGCTTGGCATGGAAATCCACCGCATAGCACGTCGTGCGAGGGTATGTCTTTTTCGTTTACCTTGGTTATGTCGCCATCCACAGCCATATTATGGTTTCGGCTGTAAGTTTCAGCAGCGTGCTTGTCCCATTCCGAAGCGTACACGCATTCGGCACCATAGCTGCCAAGGGCGTAGTGAAAACCACCTATGCCGGCAAACAAATCGATGAATTTAATGCCTTTCAGTGCTTTGTCGTGTATCTCTATCATAGCTCAAAATGTTGTTGTATAATGTTTTTACTCGTTTGTTTCTGTTGTTTTTTTGTTTCAATTTTCTTGCAAAGGTACTAATTTTATTTCGGATTGTCGGTTGGTTCTTCTTTCTTTTTGTGTTTCCGTCCTCTTACTTCGGAGTTTATCACCCTTAGCGATGCCTTGTTCAGGGCCTCTGTCAGCTCGGCACGGGGGTAGTAGGTGACGCCTTTGTTGGTGATGGTTTTGGCGGTGCACTGCTCCTTGGTGGCCACGCTTTTGGCGGTGATTTTGGGTCGCAAGGTGCCCAGCGGACCGAGGTCGACAGGCACGCCACACGAGAGCTTCTCTTCCACTATCTTGCCAAACATCTTTATCATTACTTCCACATCGGCACCGCTGAAGGTGCTGGCAGCCTCCACCTCGTCAAGCAACGCCTCGTAGGTTACGTCGCCGTAGTTGACGCGGCGAATGGTGTATTGCTTCTGTCCCTTTTTGGGTCCCACGGCCATCTTAAGCCACACTATCTGTAGTTCCATTATTCGTCCTCCTCCTTATCGTTGATATTGTCGGTCAGCCCAAAACGTCGCACTCCCGCTTCCCTCACCGCGTTTCGCAGTTGGCTTTCGGGGCGGAATCCGGCGGTGATGTTTTTTACGCAGTTTTTCAGCGACGCATCTTCCACATTGTCCACCGCCCGCCCTATCACACGGGGGTAGAATGTGCCCAATCCGTTAATCTTCACCCCGTCGCCACCCACAAGGTGATACTTTATTTGTTCCAAAAAGGCCAGCAACAAGCCTTCCACTTCGCTTTTGCCCGCCGTGCTGCGAAACGCAATCTCGGTCGCAATCTCGTCCAGGCTGCACATCTCCTCCTGCCGCAAAACGGCTATCCACCGGTCCTCCTTCAGTATCTTTCGTTGCCGAGGCTCGTAGGTAAAATATCTTTTCTTTGCCATAGCTGTGTTATTTATTGAGAATCATTGTCGTCCGTTTCTTTTTTGCCACTCCACGCCGGAGTTACTATCCGCCTGTCGGCCAGCCTTACACCGGCTTTCTGTATGCCATCGAGCAACCTTTGCGTTGGCCGAAAACTTACGCCCGTGCTCGCAATCGAAAACTGGTTCACATCATCGGCCTTGTCCACAGCCTTGGCCCGTATGGTAGGCGAAAAAGTGCCCAACGAACTCAGCTTCACCACATCGCCTTTCGACAGATGGTTCTTTATCACATGCTCCATATTCCTCAGCACCATCAGCACATCGCCCTCCGAGGCTGTGCACGTGGCCGCTATCTCTTCGGCCAAAATATCTATGTCCACAACGTTGGCACGTGCCACCCGTGCCACATACACCTCTTTCACTGTGCCGTTTACATTCAGTTTGCGTTTGAATTTGTAATATCCTATTGCCATAAATGTTATCCCATGTTGGTTAAAAAACTTTTTGCCCATGCCTGCCGCATCTTTTGCCGATGCCCGTAGCACTTTTTACGTCCTTCTAACGTGATAGTATCAAAACTATTGTATATATAGTATTAAAAATACTAAAATAACACTATCCATCGTGCTAAAAATATCATCAAAAGTTGCCCACTTCATTGTGTAAATTATACGACTATATGATGCAAAGTTGCCCACTTTGATATACAAATTCGGCAACTCTGCATATCAAAGTCGGCAACTTTAAGTGTCAAAGTGGGCAACTTTTAATAATAAAGTCGCCGACTTTGCATCATACTTTCAGCACATTCGATAGCATAGTTTCAATATATTCGATACTATGCTTTCAGTACGTTAGTAACCATCATTTCCGAACACTCTGAAAACCTTCTCCGAACACTGCAAAAACCTTCTCGGGCATTGGCCAAATTTCATTGCCCTAACCTGCAGAGGCTGACGCACAACCTTTTTGCCGAAAAATCGCAGAAAACCATGCTCCACATAGCGGTTTCTTCTTCCCCGAAAGGGAAATGAAACGTTAAAAATGAAAATATATAACATTGAAAAACAAAGGCTTTGTGAAAAAAAATATCCCGGCGACAATTTCGTTTGCACGGATTAAATATTTGTTGTAACTTTGCAGTCGCAAATCAAAAGCAAAGAAAGTATTAATTTTTTAAATTCAAAAAACATGAAGACAAAAGTTTTTGTATTGAGTCTTTGCATAGCAGGCGTGTTAATGGCTTGCAACAGAGGCGAGGAAAAGTCGAACCCCGAGGTTCAGGACACTAAAACATCGGTTCAATTTGTAGGCGTTGCCGATGATGGCTCGTTCGACAAACTTATTATTTCGAACCCCAATCCGGAGGCTTTCGAAGAGATGAATGAAGATTTGGGCATCGACCTTAAAGATGTGAAACCTAACACTGTAGAGGTTTTCACTTATTCGCCGGAGTATTACAACAAGCATTATTCCATTACGATGAACTTGCGTTCGCTTGGTCGCTCATCGTATTTTGCACTTGTGCCAAACAGCGAAAATCCTACCACTATGGATGTGGTTCGAGCCCCCAAGGCATCGGAATTGGGCAAGGAAGTGGAAAACATTCTTAATCTTCAACCCTCTATGAATGAAACCACCGACAAGCTGAAGTTTTCCGAATGGGTAACCGAACAAACCGCCCACGGCTATGTGGTGTTGGCCACCTACAGCCAAGAAACCGGGGTGTACGGCGGCAAAACACTGCCTGTAGCAGAATGGGAAACCACCTTCGGCAAAGTGAAGGAAGCCTTGAATATCAAATACTACGAATGTCTTGAAACAATAGTATAGGTAGCGGTCATATCAAGGTATTGACTTAACCAAACACTCCCTTTTGCCGGTAAGAGCAGAAGGGAGTGTTTTTCGCAATGGCAGTGGAGGTGTTGATAAATAATTGTTTTAAAAGGCTGTAATGTCGGTTTTTAGTTGTAACTTTGCAGTCCGATTTCGGAATAAAAAAATATAAAATAAGAAAACCAACTTAAGTCGATATTGGAGGGTTAAGGAATGAAAAAAGAAGTAAATGTACCAATGGAACAGCAATTTGGAGAAGTAATAGATATTATTCTTCAGCATAAAAGTCGTGCAACAAAAGCCGTAAATGATGAATTACTTCTCACGGCATGGCATGTAGGGGCTATGTTTCTGCCAAGGTGAAAAGCGAGGAATGGGGAAGCAAGGTGGTAACTCAACTTTCGGAATACATCCGTTCAAATAGGCCTGATATTAAAGGGTATAGCAGGAGAAGCATATATAATATGGTGATGTTCTACGAGGAATATTCGTCCGAAACATTCTATGCAACAGTGCAAAAATATCTGAGTTCGGAATTTGTGCAGTCGGCATCTGCACAAATTGAAGTACACCCTAAAAGAACTTCGCAAGAAGTAACTGCAATTGTGCAGCCAGTGGTTGCACAATTTATCCAACCGATGGCCGGACAAATGCCCAAAATTTTGGAATTAACGACATTTACTAATCATATAGAAATATTATGCAGGTGTAAAAGCAATGAAGAACGTTTGTTTTATATCCTCTATGCTAATAAGGAGCATTTGGCAAAGAGAGAGATGCAACGCTGCATCTCCAATCAGACCTATGCGGCTTTGTTGAGTAGCAAAAGTAATATATCAAAAGGCTTGCTTGAGGCATATCCCAATGCACCTGTAATGTTTAAGGATACATTGTTTGTCGACTTCCTTAATCTTCCAAAGAAGCATAGTGAATCCAAACTGAGAAAAGGTTTGGTAGAACACATGAAGCAGTTTATCCTTGAATTGGGAAAGGATTTTATATTCATGGATCAAGAGTATAAATTGAATGTTGGCGCATCTACGTATAAAGCAGACCTTTTGTTCTATCATCGTGGTTTGCAGGCCTTGGTGGCGGTAGAACTGAAGAAGACAAAGTTTCATCCAAGAGACCTCGGACAATTGGAATTTTACTTGGAAGCCCTTGATCGAGATGTAAAACGTTCCAACGAAAATCCCTCTATAGGCATTGTATTGTGTCCCGAAGCCGACCATGTGGTAGTGGAATATGCAATGAGTCGCAGTATGAGTCCTACAATGATTGCGGAATACAAGCGTATTCTTATTCCACAAGAACGTATGCAGCAGCAACTGAATGAGTTTTGTGATTTATTTCTAAATAAAGATTGATTGCTATATAGCTGAAATACGAAATATGAAGATTTTCTTTTTTTTTGAATGTGTGGTAGAAAAAGGCTATACATTGTAGAGAATATTTAAAAACAGAAAAACCTTTTGCTATGATGGTAGCAAAAGGTTTTTGTTGTTTGGTGATAAACAAAAAATCTTAAAGCGTTGGCTTATTTGTCGTGTCCGGGACCTTTTGGGAACCAGCCTTTATCTACTCGTTTTTTTTGATGAACGACTTCCAATATGCTCCAAAACGACGAGAATGCAGTAACTCCAAGTATGGTTGAAACTATAAGATTTTGAGCGGCGATGGATAGTGCAGCAAACAAAATTCCTGCTACGAGAAACATCCACCAGCAGCCTTTGCCAAGGTAATATTCGGCTTTGATAACTATTGGGTGGAATAGTCCGATGATTAAAAAAGTGGCAAGGCCAACTATAATTCCTGTAAAATTCATAATCGAAATAGGGTTTATTTATTAAATAGACTTTGGCATTTGCAGATTAAGCAAGTGCCAAAGTCGAATATTGTTTATTGTTACCTACCAACGTCCGTCGAAGGTGGTCCAAATAAGGTCGCCGGTTTCCCATGCTTTGTCTACGGCTGCGTTGCCACATTGGTTGCTGAAGGTGGTCAGCAGCTTTATGGCTTCGGTGCGTTTGCCTTCTTGCAGCAGCTGTAGGGCTTGTGCCTCTATTTGGTAGTGCTGTTTTATAAAGTCGGCTTGCAGTGGTTGCCAAGCAGCGTCGACGGTGTGTCGCATATCTCCCCAACGTTTGGCTGCCAATGTTCCCAATCGGTTGAAAGCCCACCAAGCGGCTTTGCGACTGAAGCCTGTTTCGCGACCACAGGTTTTGTAGGTTTCGGGCATATCGGTAATGTTGGCGTAGAACGGCACGTATATGGACGATGCCACGTTGTCCAGTGCCAGCCAGCATAGTCCGCCCACTTCGTCGGGCATATCGCTGCGACATTGCAGTATGGTGGCGTATACTGTAAAGTGCACTGCTATGGAGCGTTCGCCAAGGGCGTGCCAGCCGCCGTTCACCTTGTGTAGTGCCAGCTCGTCGGCTTTCATAAAGGGGTTGGCAAGTGGCGATATCACGGTTTTGCCTTCTTTGTCGGTGACGGTTAGGTTTTTGCGCATATCGTATTCGGTGCCTTCGTAGTAGTCTTTGAATACACGAATCATGTCTTCGATGCTTACCAGCGAATCGGGTTTAACCGAAAAAGGATAGTTTTCGGCGTTGGGGTCTAACTTCAAAGATGGTGCCAGCAGGTCGTACACACGCCATTCTCTTCGGCGACAGGCCAACATCGTGCGGCTTTGAGGGGCGTAGGCGTAGGCAAAGTTGAATGGTTTGCCGCTTTTGCGGCTCCACCAGCCCATTTCTTCGGCAAGGCTGTATACATTGTCCGATGCCATAAAGTAGTCTTTGTCCTTTAGGTTTATCTCTTTGATGGTTGATGCGTTGGCGTTTACGGCAATGTGGTCGTCGGGTACACGTTGTGCTGCCCACACTGCACCGCGTTTGCCTTTGCCGGGTCCGTACACTTCGAGGTGCCACACTTCGTTTTTGTCGGCAATGGTAAGGCATTCGCCGGCATCGTTCCAGCCGTATTCTTTAAGCAATTCGCCGGCGGTGCGTATGGCTTGGCGTGCTGTGCTGCATCGTTGTAGCAGTAGCATACAAAGGCGTTGGCAGTCTATAAGTCCGCTGTCGGATTGCAATTCTTTGCGTCCGCCTATGGTGGATTCGCCTATGGCCAATTGCTTTTCGTTCATGCAAGGGTAGGCGGTGTTGAGGAACTGATAGGTGTGTTCGGCTTGTGGTATTTCGCCTATCTCGATGTTTTCGTACTTAGGCATTTTGCCTTCCACCTTGGGAGCCCAGCGGCGTAGGTACATCTTTTGCATATCGCCCTTGGCGTAGTCGCGTGCCGGTTCTACCCACACATTGGTGCGTGTGCGGTGGCTGTCGTCGGTGTGCGAGGTCATTACCGAGCCGTCTTTCGAGGCTTTTTTGCCCACTGTGATGGTGGTGCATTCCATGCCCGCTATTTCTTCGTCGGGGCTCATGCTCTGAGCCATTGCGTTCAGCGTGAAGAACGCCAGTAGTAGTGTAAATACTTTTTTCATTGTGTTGTATGTTTATTATTATTATTTTATTTATGCTTTATTGGCTTGCAAAGGTACAACTTTTTTTTGAAAGAAGAGAGGATTACTATTTCCTATTGTGAAATAAATATTACTTCAAATGGGTGAAAAAATGTAAATGATAGCTTTTAGGGTAATGTTTTTATGTTTTTTGAGACATTTTGATGTGTAGCAGATATGTAAATTTGATGAATATTATTGTTTGTTTATCAGTTTTGTAAAGCGTGTTAGCATAGTGTTGATAAAAATAAAAGAATATTTATGCCATATAATTGAAAAAATGGTTGTATCTTTGCACACGATTTTGGATACAAAAAGAATGATGATGAAAGAGAGACTAAGTAATAAAATCGAAGCTACTGCTACAATGCCCATGGGCGTTGATAAAATAATTTTTTTCATTGATTAGGCGACTTTATTGGTCGCTTTTTTTGTGCCGTAATCAAAAAAGGATAACAAGTAATAATACATAAATAAAAGAACTATGAGTAATTTAAAAGGACGTAATCTTATTTCAATTACTGATTTCAGCAAGGAAGAATATATTCAAATATTGGATATAGCCGAAGAGTTTGAAAAGAACCCCAAACAAGCTATCTTGAACGATAAGGTTGTTGCCACATTGTTTTTCGAACCTTCTACTCGTACTCGTTTGAGTTTCGAAAGTGCCGCCAACCAATTAGGAGCTCGTATAATAGGTTTTAGCGACCCCGGTGGAACAAGTGTTCAAAAAGGCGAATCGTTGCACGACACCATTACTATGGTAAGTAGCTATTCCGACCTTATAGTAATGCGTAACCCTCGCGAAGGTAGCTCGCGTTATGCCAGCGAAGTGTCGACAGTGCCTGTTATCAATGCCGGCGACGGTGCCAACCAACACCCTACTCAATGTATGCTTGACCTTTATTCGATAAGAAAAACTCAAGGTACTTTGGATAATTTGAACATCGCTTTGGTAGGCGATTTGAAATATGGACGTACCGTGCATTCGCTTACTCAGGCTATGAGCAACTTCAACACTACTTTCCACTTCGTTTCGCCCGACGAATTGAAAATGCCCGAATCGGTAAAAATGTCGGTTCGTGATGCTAAACTAAAATATTACGAATACTCTGATATAAACGAAATAATACCAGTAGCCGATATTATTTATATGACCAGAGTACAACGCGAACGTTTCCCCGATTTGATAGAATACGAACGTGTGAAAGATTCGTGCATTCTTACTGCAAATATGCTTAAGGGTTGCAAAGATAATATGCGTATACTTCACCCGCTACCACGCGTAAACGAAATCACTACCGATGTGGATAAAACTCCGTATGCTTACTATTTTCAACAAGCACAAAACGGTGTTTATGTTCGCCAAGCATTGATAGCTGCAATATTGGGTGTTAGATAATTATAGTTGTTTTACAATATAAAAAGATTAGAACAATGGAAAATAAGAAAGAATTAGTAGTATCGGCCATCGACAATGGTACTGTTATCGATCATATACCAACTCACGCTGTATACCGTGTGATACATATATTAGGGTTGGAAAACTACGATGACGAAGTGCTTATAGGTAATAATTTGGATAGCAAAAAACTTGGCAAGAAAGGTATTATAAAGATAAAGAATAAATTCTTTGAAAAAGACCAAATAAACAAGATAGCACTTGTGGCACCGATGGCAAGTCTTATAGTAATTAAAAACTACGAAGTGGTAGAAAAAATAAGAACCGAAATTCCTGATAAAATAGAGGGTATAGTAAAGTGTGTTAATCCCAAATGTATTACCAATTCGGAAGTTATACGTACCAAATTTGATGTAATGGACAAAGAAAACTTGGAAATGAGGTGCCACTACTGCGAAAAGTTTACTTCAAAAGATACTATAAGTTTTGTGGAATAGTATAGTTTCTCATATTTTTATTTTACGCAAGGAATGTTTTTTCCTTGCGTTTTTTTATATGTCGTTCAATAAAAAAAGCAGCCCCAAACGAATAGGGCTGCAGTCATAAAAAATATTAAGTATTAACTAATTTAATCCAAGTTCTTTCTTCACAAGAGGAAGTATATCATCGCCGCCTTCGTATAATGTAACGCCTACAGCCGAATCAAAGATGTAAGTATATCCATTGTCTTTAGCTACTTTGCGTATAGCTTCTTTGGCACGGTCGATAATTGGGGTTAGCAATGCTTTTTCGCTTTCTTGCAAACGTAGTTGTGCGTTCTTTTGAAATTCTTCAATACGGGCTCCCTTGTCTTGCAATTCGCTTTGTTTGGTTTTCTTAATCAAATCTGACATTTGCGATTCTTTTGCCATATAGTCGTTATATAAGTTTTGAAGTTCCATTTGCATTTCTTTCAATTGGTCTTCAAGTTCGGTCATTTCTCTTTGTAATTGAGCTTGTGCCGAATCTCTACCGGGCATAATTTTTAGTAGTTCGTTAGAATCGATGTGTCCTAATTTTACACTCTTTTGTGCAAAAGCTGTTCCTAATGTCAGCAATGCCATTGCTATTACAATGCATGTTTTTTTCATAATGTTTGATTGTATTTTTGTTATTTATCAGTTTAATTATTTCTATTTATTTTGTTTTCTTAGCGTTTTTGCCGTATCCCAATTGTTCCAATATGTCATCGCTTATATCGTACTTGGGGTCTACGTAAAGTAGTGTGGCCGAGCCGGCTTTGTCCAATATAAAGGCATAGTTTTTGGTTTCGGCGGCTTTTTCTATTGCGTTGTATACCTTATCTTGTATAGGTTTCATAAGTTCTTCGCGTTTCTTTTCCAAATCACCTCCCGAACCAAAACGTTTGCGTTGAAGTTCTTTTACTTCTTTTTCTTTTTCTATAATTTCGTTTTGACGTTTGGTTTTCAAGTCTTCGGGAAGCAAGGCTGCTTCGGTTTGATATTTCTTATACAAGTTGTCGATTTCTTGAAACTTAGCTTCTATCTCTTTTTGCCAGTCTATCGATAGTTTGTCCAGAGATTTTTGTGCTTGTTCGTAATCGGGTATGCTCGATAGTATGTATTCGGTGTTTACACAAGCATATTTTTGGGCTGATGCCATTCCTACCCACATCAAAAATAATGATGCCAATAAAATTGTTTTTTTCATATCTGATTCTTTTTTTGTTATCTATTTATTATATTCGTTATTAATCGATGGACTGGTTTATAGAGAAGTGGAAATGCGAGCCTCCTTCTTCTTTATTGTCGAAACCGTAGCCCCAATCTATACCTATCAAACCAATTTGAGGCATATAAAGGCGTACTCCCAAACCTGCCGAGGTATACATGCTGAAAGGCTGAAACTCCTTAAGGTTACCCCACGAGTTACCTGCTTCTAAGAAACCAAGCAGATATATTGTGGCCATAGACGAATTGGTAAGAGGTTGACGCAGTTCTAATGTAAACTTGTCGAATACTGCAGCACCTTGTTGTGGACTTAATGCGTAAGTGCCATAACCACGCATCGCTATCACGTCGCGAGCGTCTAACGAGAAGTTCGACAAGCCATCGCCACCTAAATAGTAACGTCCGAATGGCGATAAACCTATTTGATCGTTGTAGTGTCCCATAAGTCCGAAACGGAAACGAGTATTAAGCACCAACTCTCCTACAAGGTTAAACATCCACGAGCCACGAATGTTTATTTTGTAATATTCGAGCCATTTATATTTTTCTTGATCGCTAAGTCCGCTATAGTCTTTGGCATTGAACAACGAATATGGCGGAGTTATTTGCAAGTTGAACGATATTTCCGAACCACTAAGAGGGTAGATTGGCGAATCCAACGAGTTACGGCTAAGTGTACCATTGTAGCTCAAATCGTTCGAAGTACCATCGCTGAACACAAATGCTGTATAGTTTTGCACTCCATATCTGCGGAATACCAGTCCTTGCGATAATATAAAATAGTTGTCGGGCCAAGTAAGGCGTTTTGCCAACGACACTCCACCACCCGATATGCGCAAGCTGTAGTAGCTTTCAGAGTTTTTGTCGTAATAGTATCCGTTGCTGTATAGACTATGGTATATGTTTACCGACAATGCTTGAGGTTTTTTGCCACCAAGCCAAGGTTCGGTAAATCCTGCATTGATAGAGTAGTAGTATGTACCATTGGTTTGAGCACTAAGCATAAGTTGTTGTCCATCGCCCGAAGGTAGCGGGTTCCATGCTTTGCGGTTGAAAAGGTTTCGCATCGAGAAGTTGTTGAACGACAATCCTACTGTTCCGATAACCATACCGGCACCCCAACCTCCTGATAGCGATATTTGGCTTGTGGATTGTTCTTCCACTTGATAGATTATATCCACTGTTCCGTTGTCGTTGGGCTTTATATCCGGAACCAACGACTCTTGTCTAAAGAATTGCATTGTTGCCAATTCGCGAAGGCTACGCATTACAAGATCTTTGCTGTAAAGGTCGCCGGGGCGGGTGTATAGCTCACGCATTATAATTTTGTCGTTGGTGATGGTGTTGCCCGATACCGACACTTTGTTTATTCGATATTGGCTTCCTTCACGCATTCGCACTTCTATGTCTATCGAGTCGTTTTCTACTGCTATTTCGGTAGGCATGGCACGAAATGCCAAATAGCCGTTGTCCATATATAGCGAGTTGATATTGTCGGTACCTGTAGGTTCCATCGATACGTTTTGTTCGAGCATCTTTTTGTTGTATGGGTCGCCTTTTTCTATTCGCATAAGGCGTGCCAACTGCGACGATGGGTAAACGGTGTTGCCTGTAAATGTGATGTTGCGGAAATAATATTTCTTACCCTCGTATACGTTTATTTTTATTCCAAGCGAGCCGTCGGGGTTGGTATATATTGAATCCGATTCTATCTTGGCATCGCGGAAACCGAGTTCGTTGTATTTTTCTATTATGTTGTTTAAGTCGCTTTTATAGTCGCCTTCGATATATTTCGACCTTTTCCAAAATCCCGATGTCCAAAAATAAAATTTCTTCCAATAGTTTACATCGTGAGTGGTTTTCATTTCTTTTTTCAACGTATTGGTCGAAAGAGCTTGGTTGCCCTCGAAGTCTATCGATTTTATTTTTACTTTGTCGTGTTTGTTTACATCGAATATCAATATCACTTCGGCACGTTCTTTCTTGGTGGTGTCGGGCACTGTAATGGTGTTTACTTCCACGTTGTGGTAGCCTTTTTGTATGTAGTGGGCACGTATTAGATTGGTCGAGGTGGTCATTAGGTTTTCTGTTACCACGTCGCCTACCACAAGTTTTATTTCTTCGCGTATTTTATCTACATCGCCTTTTTTTATTCCTTTGAATTGAAATTTCGATAAACGAGGGCGTTGCGATAGCTTTATGTTTAAGAAGATAAGGTTGTTCTGTATTCTTGGTGCTGTTATTTGCACGTCTTCAAACATGCCTTGTTGCCATAGTTTGTCTATTGCCGAAGATAGCTTGTCGCCGGGTACCAATATTTGGTCGCCAACTTTAAGGTCGGCAATCAAAAGCACCATTCTCGAATCCAGATTGTCGGCACCTTCTATAGTAATGCCGCCTATTTCGTACTTCTTGGGTGTTAGGTAATCTATATCGTATGATGCACCACTACTTATCACTTGTTGTGCTTTTGAAAAAGGAGCCACAAGCAAAATAATGGCGGCTATAAGAAACAATTTTATCTTCATTTTTATGCTTATCATATTACTATTAATCACAAATTAGCGCTATCATTAACTTTGTTTCTGATAAATAAATATCAGTAATATAATTACTTGTTATATATTTTTGCGTATCGAAATAACGAGCAAAGGTACATAATATTTTGCAATATTCCTACAATATTTTTGTGATATTGTTTTATTTGGTTCAAAAATATTATTGATTATTGTTATTTTCAATCACTTGGTCGCCTGTTTTGCCGAATCTTCGTTGTCGTCCTTGGTAGTCGGCAATGGCTTCTACGAGGTCTGTTTTTCTAAAGTCCGGCCATAATTTTTGAGTAAAATATAGTTCGGTGTAGGCTATTTGCCATAGTAGGAAATTGCTTATTCGGTGTTCGCCACCGGTGCGTATAAGCAAATCCGGGTCGGGATAATTTTTGGTGTTTAAGTAGTTTTGCAATGTCGTTTCGGTTATTTCATCTTCCACTATTTTACCATTTTTGGCATCGCTCACCACTTTTTTTAGGGCTTCTTTTATTTCCCATCTCGAGCTGTAGCTTAATGCCAATATCAAGGTGGTGCCGGTGTTTTTGGCAGTGTCGTCGATGCTCTTCATCAGTTCGTTGTAGGTATCGGTGGGCAACGATTGTGTGTTGCCTATGGTTTGTAGGCGTATGTTGTTTTTTTGCAAAGTAGGTGTTTCTTCGTGTATGCATTTTACCAATAGTTGCATAAGTCCATCTACTTCGGCTTGAGGACGGTTCCAGTTTTCGGTCGAAAAGGCATACAATGTGAGGTATTTAACGCCGAGTTCGGCAGCTGTTTCCACTGTGTCGCGTACTGCTGTTATTGCGTTTTGATGTCCGAATATACGTTCTTTGGCTTGCTGTTTGGCCCATCGTCCATTGCCGTCCATTATCACTGCTATGTGCTGTGGTATATTGTTTTTATTTATTTCTGTGTTCATATTGTTGTGTGTATTGTATTCTTTGTTAATATATAATATAATGTATTGCGGTTTACCACCCCGATTCGCATTTAGGTCCCAATCCCAAAAAGGATATTACGGCGTCCATTTGTATGGTAATGGTGATTCCCATAAATGAGTACCAGTCGTTTAGCGAGTCATCGCCACGTTTTATTCCCGGAGCGTTTATGTATCCGTTTACCACTTCGTTGCTGCGGTCGCCAAGTATTACGGCCATATTGCCACCATTTGCCGATAGTATGTCGCGTTCAACATAGGTGGTACTAACGTCGTCGAGGTAGTCGGTCCATGTTTTTCTAAAACCGTATTCTATGCCTAAAGTTATGTATTTGTTTGTTTTCCATTTAAAACCCAATCCAAAGGGCATCATCTTTTCCAATAATTGATATTTCGTTCTTTCGGGGTATGCCGACGAGCCTTGTCCCTCGGTACCAAGTGGCTGCAGAGCATACCATTCGCTTTCACCGGTTACGGGATTGATGTATTCGGCTTTGGGGTTAAATCCAAAAAAACCGAAACCGACAAATATGTAAGGTGTCCACTCGTGCGAACCCATACCGGTGGCAAAGGGTAAAAAGTTGAATTGCACCAACAAAGACGCTTCTACTATGCTCGACCGAAAACTGAGGTTGCGTAGCTCCAAGTAGTCAGGGTTGCCACCCTGCACCTGTCCGTAACCTCCCGAAATTTGGAAAGTCCAACGGTTGTTTGGATTGTAGCGTACTAACAGCAAACCACCGGGACGTGGCATCGATATCATGCTTTGGTTGTTTAAGTCGCCGATATAATTCATACCTCCCACAGCAAGACCTATTTCCATTTTGTTGGGTCGCATATACTGAGCTTCTGCCACAAAACCGAAAAGTATTGCAGTAAAGAAAATAATTGATTTCTTTTTTATCGATATGTTATATGCTATGTGTTTCTTCACTTATTTATTCTTTGCCATTATTTTATTATGTGTATTTTTTTGTACACGTTTTCTATTACGAAAAAAAGCCAACAATATTGTGTAGGAAACTATTTTTTAGAAATTATGGACTAAAAAAACTATCCCTATCTGTCGTTTTTTACCTCACGAGGATTTTTAATTTTCCTCGTGAGGTTTTTTGAAAAACTACGTGAGGAAAATTTTGCGACATCGTGATATGTTTTGGCCTAAAGTTTTGAAATACAATATTGTGATGTTTTTTTGATTTTATACTATATCATCACATTCTCGACACCCTATTATAAATTTGTTGATAGTAGGGTGTGAATGAATTTATACCCTATCATAAAATTGAGCTATACATAGTATCGTTTAAATCGGTTTAAAACTATCACAGTATTTCTTTTGTTTTGAATAATGAAAGTCGGCTTGTTGATATTTTTTTTTAATAAATGTTTATCACATTGATAAAAGTAGTAATTTTGCAAGCGAATTAGAGTGGTGTTTTACACTAATGCAGTGATATAAAGATAGTAATAAATAAAAAATGATATAAATATTATGGAAACAATAATTTTTACAACCGTGGCATGTTTGCTTTCGTCGGGATTGATGGGCGTTATAGCTTATTTTATTATTAAAAGATTTGTGGAAAACGAACAAAAAAAATCGTTGCTTGAACTTAAAAAGATGCAGGCAATGGAAAATTTGCGAGTAGTTAACCCCATACGTTTGCAAGCCTACGAGCGTTTGGCATTGTTTTTGGAGCGTATAACTCCCAATAGCTTAGTGTTGCGTTGCTATCAACCGGGTATGGATTTAAAGGTGTTGCAAGGAGTAATGACCAAGAACATACGCGATGAGTTTGAACATAATTTGTCGCAACAGGTGTATGTGTCCACCGAAGCATGGAGCCGTATAAAAGAAGCCAAAGAAGAGATGATAAACATAATAAACGCTTCGGCTGTAAAGATGGACGCTTCGGCAGACATTTCGAGCCTTGTGGGTGTTATCTTCGAAAGCATGGCTAAGCAAAATCCGGTGGATTCGGCTTTGGAATTTTTGAAGAAAGAAATACGCAAAACTTTCGAATAAAAACAATAGTGTAAGATATTATATAGCTGTAAGAGTATGAAAGCAAGTGTGTTTATCCCTTGTAGTGTGGATCAATATTCGGCTCAAACAGGGTTTAATCTTATCAAGTTGCTGCAAAGTTTGGATATAGAGGTATGCTACAACGAAAACCAAACCTGCTGTGGCAAGGTGGCTTATTTTGAGGGCGATAAAGAAACAGCCAAAGTGTTGGCAGAGCAGTTTATGTCGTGCCACAAGGGTGCCGATTATATAATAGGCTGTTCGAGTTCGTGTTTGGCTTATATGAAACGCTATTATGCCGACCTTTTTGTCAATTCGGGATACCACAACACTTTTACCGAATACCTCGACCGCTTGTATGATATTACCGATTTTATTGTCCATGTGCTTAAAAAACAATCATTAGGGGCTGTGTTTGAGCACAAAGTGGCCATAGTGGACGATATATCCACCTGCAACGACTATGGCTTGTACGACGAGCCACGATTATTACTCGAAAATGTAAAAGGACTATCGTTGATAGAACTGAGCAATAGCACTATAAGTTGTGGACATGCCAATATGTTTGCCTCCACTTTCGAACCTATATCCACCGAGCTGGCTCGCCGCAAGGTGCAAGACGCCATAGGCAAAGGCGTGGAATACATAACCTCCACCGATATGGGTTGCCTGTTGCACCTCCAATCATATATCAACAAGGCCAAGCTGCCTATCAAGTGTAAACACATAGTAGACATACTGGCAACCAATGAGCAATAGCGAAACAATATTCCCCTGGGGGCACGAACGCCGCTACAACGCCTACTCCAACTACTTTAAGAAACACTTTGGAGGTAGGGTGCAAAAGCTATCGATCGACGCAGGCTTTACCTGCCCCAACCGCGACGGCAGCAAGAGCGTGGGCGGTTGTACCTTTTGCAACAATGATGCCTTCAACCCCTCCTATTGCCAACCCTCCAAAAGCATAACACAACAACTCGACGAGGGTATAGAGTTCCACGAATGGCGATACAAAAAGTCGTGCGAATACCTGGCTTACTTCCAAGCCTACTCCAACACCTACGGCCCGTTGGAGAAGATGAAGCAGCTGTACTCCGAAGCCCTCTCGCACCCAAAAGTGATTGGCTTGGTGATAGGCACACGGCCCGACTGCATAGACCCCCAGAAGCTCGACTACCTGCAACAGCTGTCCCGCGACTACTACATAACGGTGGAATACGGCATAGAAAGCTGCTACGACAAAACGCTGAAGACCATCAATCGGGGGCACGACTTCCAAACCACCGTCGAGGCTATAAAGGCCACCGCCGAACGTGGCTTGCATGTGGGCGGACACCTGATATTCGGCCTGCCGGGCGAAAGCCGCGAAGAGATGTTGGCTCAAGCTCATACACTCTCCGACTTGCCCCTGCACTCTCTCAAGTTCCATCAGCTGCAGATACTCAAAGGCTCGCTTATGGAAAAGGACTACGCCTTACACCCCGACAAGTATTCATTCTTTGAACTCGAAGATTACATCGATTTCGTTATCGACTTCCTCGAACGCCTACGCCCCGACATAGTGGTGGAACGCTTTGCCGGCGAGGTGCCTCCTCGCTACCAAGTAACCTCGGCATGGGGACTGATACGCAACGAAAAGATTCCCGTACTGGTAGAAAACCGAATGAAGCAACGCGACACCTGGCAGGGAAAGAAGTATATGGGATAAAGGTATGTAGTGAACAAAACAATAAACTCCGTAAGCTATGAAGAAGATACTGATTATATGCGTGGCGTTGGTAAACATTGCTACACATACATTGGCACAAAACGACAGCATCGTACATGCTTATTTTATGGAGAGACTGCAAGAGGCCAAAACAGCCATAGACAGTGCCGAGATTTATTATTCGGATTTCATTTATTATAACGGTGGAGAATACACGCCTTACGAGTCATATCATCCTTTCAATGAAAACGATTCATTACCACGAACTTTACTATTCCCTTACGGCGTCGATAGTGCGTTGGCTATTTTTCGTCGCCTTTATTGGCAAGAAGGTATGGAATATCTTTATTATCCAATAGTGCAACTCGAACATGCTTTGGGTCTGCCTCACGATTTTACTATTGCTCCGCCCGACACTTCGGATTTTTACATGCCTTTGCAAAGTGGCACTTACGACGAATTGAACTCAGGTTGGGAAACCAACTATAAGCAATATTTATATCCTCATGCCGAGTGGACTTGGCGACATTGCAAAACCTATACCGCACTTTTTCAAGATGTTGATGAACCCAACCTTTGGCATAGCCAAAATGATACTGTGCTGAGGCTCACGGTTACTCATCTGCCCCATGGCAGCAAAACAATAATACGCGTTTATAAGCACAATGGGCAACCTATAGCCGTGTGCCGCTCTGTAGGTCAAGAATATTCCTGTTTGAAATCATTTCGCAATGTACAAAATAAGTACAACAAACAGCAACTTACATCCGAACAATGGCACGAAATTATGAATAAGGCTTCTGCCATCGACTCTCTTCCTTGGAAAGAAAGAGGTACTATTATTGATGGAAATCGCTATTGGTATGAATATCGCCACGATTCCTCTTATCGTTCATATTACTCTCATAAAGACAGAGTAGGACTATGGCAGTATCTAATTGATTTATTAGAAAATCCCTCAAAACAAATGAAACACTAATTTTCTACACACTATGAAGAAGATATTGATAATAAGTATGATGTTATCCGTATTAAGTAGTTGTAATAATGGCAAAACAGCCGATTGCACTATTGATAGAAAAGAACATCTTACAAATGAAGAATGGGAAATTATAACCACAAACTGCGAGTATTTTAGCAAATTATTGGAAGCAGAGGAATATTTAAAATCGGGTGGAAAACTTTCTGCAGGAATGGTGCAACCATTGTTGCCTACCAATGAAAAAGATTTTGACCTTTTTCGCATTCTCGAATTATATCCCGAAGATAATTGTAATCATGTAAATTTGTATTGGTTGGCTGCTCAATATGCCACCGACGACAGCCTTGATGTTATAGAACACGTATTGATGTGGCCTATTTGGACTAATGAATGGGAATTACCTTGGGAATTGGCAATAGAAATAGAGAAGAAAAACTCCGAGAAATTTTATAGCACAATAAAAAAGATATGGAACACAAAAGACATAGAATATTGGCAACGTTACCGATGCAAATATTATGAGTTTTATTCCTATCCAGAAAATCAATACGACCAATTTGTTTATGGAAAGTAAAAAAACATCAAACGCACTTATATTACTATCCAATATAGCTTAAAACACTTTTCGGTTTACACTGAAGATGGTTTTGGGAAAGAATGTTTCCCACGTGGGAAACATTCTTTCCCAAAACTGCTTTCCCTCTAAACTAAAACCCGACTAAACGGAGAACGGATAATTTCCAATAAGAAATGCAACTTTTTGGATAAAAAAGAGCTAAAAATATTTGTTTTATTGAAAAAAGTGTGTATATTTGCAGGGTCTTTTAGGATATCTTAAAAAACGAAAATATATGTGTAAGATATTAAAATATAGCGAATTGCTTCATTTGAAACGTCCTAAGCAGTGGCTGCTGAATTTGATTGACCGCCCAAATTTATAGCAGCCAAATATCCCGATATTGTATTTTGAAAAAGGAAACTACACGAAGACAGTAGTGTTGTCTTTATTATTGTTAATATTAAAAATATAAACATGAAAGTAAGTGTAAAGTACTTTATGGTTTTGTTGTTCTTCTGCATGGTAGAATATACATACGGACAGAATGTGA
>JAFWZP010000055.1 GCA_017522255.1 Bacteroidales bacterium
CACATATAATAGATATTTCCAAGCTAACCAAAGGTTATTATACCATGCGTATAACCACCGCCGAGGGCGTGGCTGTTCGCAAGGTGGTGCGTAACTAATATTAGTTAGCAGAATTATCTAATATATCTTATTACATTATCCCATATATGTTACCGCTGTAGTATGTATGGGATAATGTGTTTTGGTGGATAAAATATTATGCAACCGTAGAGACGCGCCGTGGCACGTCTCGTTATTATCAATATTATTTGAATAAAAATAAAAGCTAAAAGGTTTTTACTATATTTACAAGCTCCATTGCCTTATAAAAAGCACATTTTCTGCGGGAGATGGTGCCTTTTGTAATCTATCTAAAGAATTTTTGCAAAAACTTGCGTGATGTTTCAGAAAAAAAACGTATATTTGCACATTATAATAAACAATTCAGTTACGCAGAAATAAGTATAAAATTAAATAAAACAGTAAGATATGGAATATTCTTTTTTGAAGATAAACACAATAAATGGTATTTGCACACTTGCAATATCGGCACCAAAATCGTTGAATGCTCTTAATTCGACGATATTGAAAGAAATGGACGATTTCTTGAATAATATACCATCCGAAGTAAGAGTGCTTATCATCACAGGCGACGGCGACAAGAGTTTTGTGGCAGGTGCCGACATTAGCGAAATGCAAAACCTAAACGAACAACAAGGGTACGAGTTTGGAAAGCTTGGTGCCGGAGTGTTCCGCAAGATAGAAACATTGCCAATACCGGTAATAGCAGTAGTGAATGGTTTTGCCCTTGGTGGTGGTTGCGAATTGGCTATGAGTTGTGATATACGTATAGCATCTGTTAAAGCTAAATTTGGTCAACCCGAAGTAGGCTTGGGTATAGTTCCGGGCTTTTCGGGCACATATCGTTTAACCAAGATGGTGGGTATGGGATATGCCAAAGAAATGATATATACCGGTAAGGTGATAAAAGCTGACGAAGCGTTGCGTATAGGTTTGGTAAATGCAGTGTATGAACCGGAACAACTTATGAACGAAGCCAATGCCATGGCTCAAAAGATAGCAGCCAACGCTCCTATAGCAGTGCACTATGCCAAGGAATGCATAAATGAAGAATACGACCTTGCTGCCGATGATGCAATAGCTTTCGAAAACAAAATGTTTGGCAAATGCTTTGCCACTGCCGATCAAAAAGAAGGTATGACAGCTTTCTTATCGAAACGTGCAGCTGAATTTAAAAACGAATAACAGTAAAATTAAATCAATAAATATAACAATAAACGAATAATAGTCATGAAAATATGTGTGATAGGAACAGGCACAATGGGTAGTGGCGTGGTGCAAGCTTTTGCTCAAGCCAATATGTCTGTAGTAATGAAAAGTAGAACCCAAGCTAGTTTGGATAAAGCAGTAGCCCGTATTAGCAAATCGTTGGCTAAATTGGTAGAAAAAGGTAAGATAACTCAAGAATACATGGATGCTACCATGAACAATATCATACCTACTACAGATTATGCTACTTTTGCTGATGCCGATTTGGTAATAGAAGCAGCTGTAGAAGAAATGCATTTGAAAAAAGAAGTGTTTGCCGAACTTGATAAAATATGTGGCGAAAACACTATCTTTGCGACCAACACTTCTTCGTTATCTATAACCGAGATAGCAGCATGCACTTCGCGTCCCGACCGTTTTATAGGTATGCACTTTTTCAATCCTGCTCCTGTAATGAAACTTATTGAAGTTATAAAAGGACAAAAAACAAGTGATGAAGTTTGCAACAAGATATTTGAAATAGCTACCGCTATGGGTAAAGTGCCTGTAATGGTAAACGAAGCACCCGGTTTTGTGGTAAATCGTATTCTTATACCTATGGTAAACGAAGGTATAGGTATATTGGCTGACGGTGTGGCATCTGCCGAAGACATCGACAATGCAATGAAACTTGGTGCCAACCACCCAATGGGACCATTGGCTCTCGGCGACCTTATAGGCTTAGATGTATGTCTTGCTATAATGGAAGTACTTTACAACGAATATGGCGACGACAAATATCGTCCTCACCCATTGTTGCGCAAAATGGTACGTGCCGGTTTGCTTGGACGCAAAACAGGCGAAGGATTCTATAAATATTAATAGATACTACTGATATTATAAACGGAAAAGGTTTGCAGAAATATTGCTGCAAACCTTTTTTTTGTTTTTTTGTAGCAAACTTATAGTTGCAATAGTTACAAAAAATCCATGTTTCAAGAATAAGAAAGAATGTTTTTTACTTTTGCGTTCAAAGTAAAAACTACTTTCTCTGTATGATTTGTCAAGAAGAAATATATAAACACCCTCTAAGTTGGATAAGTATTCCATTTAGAGGGTGTTTGTTTGTTGATAAAAGTAACTTTATTTGCGATTGATATGTGATTCTAAGAAAGTCTTTTCGGCCATGTAAGAGCTACGTACCAATGGACCTGCTTCTACATTGTCGAAACCGAGTTCCATACCTATTTGCTTGTATTCGGCAAATTGTTCGGGGGTTACGTATTCCACTATGTCCAAGTTTTGCGGTGTGGGTTGTAGGTATTGCCCTATTGTGAATAGTCGGCAACCGGCTGCACGAAGGTCTTTCATTACTTGAATAACTTCGTCTTTTGTTTCACCCAAGCCTACCATTATGCCACTTTTGGTTATAAACCCTTTGTCGGCAGCATATTTTAAAGCATCGAGGCTTACTGCATATTTGGCACGGCTACGTACTTGGTTCGACAAGCGTTCCACTGTTTCCATATTGTGTCCATACACATCAGGTTGGCTTTCCAATACTATGTCTATCCATTCTTTGTTGGCATCAAAGTCGGGGACTAGTATTTCTATTATGGTGTTTGGGTTTTGGTTGCGTATTTCGGTTATTGTATCTGCCCAATGTTTTGCACCTTTGTCCGGCATATCGTCGCGGTCTACCGATGTTATTACGCAGTGTTTTAGTTTCATCAAGTGTACACTTTCGGCTACGCGTTTGGGTTCGTTTGGGTCGGCAGGTAGTGGTTTGCCGGTCATTGTGGCACAAAACTTGCAACTGCGTGTGCATATTTCGCCAAGTATCATAAATGTGGCTGTTCCTTTGCTCCAGCATTCGCCTATATTGGGGCATTTGCCACTGCTACAGATTGTGTGCAAGTGGTGTTGTTCTACTATCTTTTTGGTTTGTGGATAGTTTTCACCTCCACCAAGTTTTATTTTCAACCAATCTGGTTTACGTCGTATTTCCATTTTATATTTTATTTCTTATTATTATTGTTCTTTTCTATATTTCGTAGTAGCTGTGCATATTTTATCCTATCCATAGCTGTGTTTTTTCTTATCTTTTTGAATGCCGTTTCGTCGATGTTACCTATGTTTTCCAACTCTTTCAACTTTTCGTTGGTTATTTCTATCTTAGCTTCGGCTTTGGCATTGTGTGGGCACGCCTTTTGGCAGATGTCGCATCCAAACACATATCCGGCAAGGTTTATGTGCGAGGGTAGCTGTTCGGCCTTGTTCTCGATGGTGTGGTAGGCTATGCATTTGTTGGCATTTATACCACTGTTTGTTATAGCCCCATTGGGGCATATGTCGATACATTTCGTACATTCGCCACAGCTGTTGGCTATAGGTTTATCGTATTCTGTCTTTATGTTGCATACCAATTCGCCGATGTTTAGCCACGACCCCAACTGTGCATTTATCAGTAATGTGTGTTTCCCTATCCAACCCAAGCCACTCCGTTGTGCCCATATCTTGTCGCTTATAGGTGCTGTGTCGACATACGCAGTAGCTTTAAACGTAGGATAGTTGGTTTGTATTGCGTTTATCAAACGAAATAACATTGTTTTTATTTTCTTATGATAGTCTTCGCTGTAGGCATATTGAGCTACAAATGGAGCTTGGCTTAGATTTTGAGATGGTTTGTAACCTACTATTACGCTTATCACCGACTGTGCTTCGCCAGCTAATAATGTTGGGTTTGAACGCTTTTCTATATTTTGTTCCATATAATGCATATCGGCATTGTATCCAAGCGTTAGCCAACGAAGATATTGTTCCGAAAAATCGTTTAGATGTTCTGCTTGAGCAATACCACAATTGTCAAAACCTATCTCTGTTGCTTTCTGTTTTATGTATGATGCCGGTATGTACAAAGGAGTGTCCATTTGCAAAACGTTGTTTATGTGAGCTTACAAATCAAAGAGTTTTATTAGTTCGTCGTCAAGGTTGTGTTCGTCCGATAACGTGTTCAAAGGTGTTATCAATTCCTTTTTGCTGTAGTTTTTAAGCAGGTATGGCAGTTGACAGTTGCTGTAGTAGCGTTCTATTGTCATTGCCAATGCTGTGTTTACCTCATCGATGGTGCCTACACATTCAAAGGGTTTGGTGTTTTGCAATCCCGTAAGCTGGTCGAAGTAGAGTTGTAGCGAGGCATCGTCGAGCATTGCTTTGCCGAATATTCCGTTAAGCACTTCGGGCTTGATAAATGGAGATAAAATAATATAAGCGAACAAGCATTTTGGACAATTGCCACACCATATATCGGTTTTGCTTCCTACGTTGCAGCTCTTAAACACGTCGAAATATTTCTCGTTTTTGGCAAAAAACATAGCTATCTGCAGTTCGCTAAGGGGGCGTAGAAAGCTGAAATAGTTGATGTCGTCGGTTATGTAACTTGACACGTAAGAGCGGAAATCGTTTTCAAATTCCAAACTTTTAGAGTATTGGTGATTTACGTTTGTACCCACTATGGTGCTTTCGTTGGCACTCGACTCGTTGGATAGGGCTATATGTTTTCTACCGGTAATAGCGGCTACCAATAGTGAATGAAATGCCAACATGGCCGAAAAGGGTGTGTGTCCATTTAAGAAACCTTGTGCATTAAGTTCTAATAGCTTGGGGTGTATGGTGCGTTGTATTTCTATAAAGTCGGGTCTTTCGTATCCGGCTATGTGTGCACAATCGAGTGTGGCTCCACGTGGATTGATAATCATTGGGCATATATCTTTGCCGGCTTGCGAAAGTATTTCCAGTGTTACCACAGAGTCTTTTCCGCCTCCTATGGGTACTATATAGCTGTTTGTTGTAGCGAAATGTGTTTTGCTTAACTCGCAGGTCGACTCGGTTTTTATATTCACAAAATCATCTATCGTGGAATTGATGCCGTTGATGTAAAAAAATTCTGATAGACCATTGTAATATAGCTTTTGCCAAAATTTAATTTGTTCTTCGTTTAGCGAGTAAGGTTTCACCACTATGGTGGGCGAGCATGTGGCTTTCCAATAACTGATAAGCTCTATCATGCCTATGTTGAAAACAAGTAGGTCGTATTGTTCTTTGGTGATACCATTCCATTTATAAAATTCTCGTTGTGGAATGGTTATAGTAGGCATAAATGTTATGGTTTCTCCTATAGTGAACAAAAATGTTATTTTCATTCCTTCGGGAGTGATGTCGTATTCGAAAGATTGGTAGCAAAAAGTAGGATACTGTTTGCGTAATGCGTTGTATTTATCGATGTTTTCAATCACGGCAATTCAAATTAGTATTAACGAAAGTAGCCAATTATATCGCTATAATTGGCTACTACATCATGTATGTTTAGTATTATTTAGTCAATTTGAAAGATGTTTTTCCTATTTCTTGACCATCGGCATATAAGGTAACGCGGTAAGTGCCTTTAATAACTTTTACGTTGTCGTTTTTCGACCAGTTTATTATTACTTTTCTTGCGTTGCCGTCAAATTCGATGTCTTGTTTAGCTGTGTATTGCATAGGCGAGCCATCTATATCGAAGCTGAATTCTTCGGCAGTGCCATTGCACAATACTCGGTTGTTAGGTCCGGTAATGCGCGCGTAGATTGTTTTTGTGCCGGGATCAACAACGTCGTTGGCCAATATGCGGGTTTCTATCTTCACTACTTCCAATTTGTTTGAGTGTTTTGTGGCTTTCAAACCTTTGCCACCGCATTTTTTACGCATAGCTGTAGCGGTAAGGTCTGAAGTTACCAAACGTTTAGCATTTTCTATCTTTTGTTCCAAAGTTTGGTTTTCTGATGCTAATTTTTCGTTTTCGGCTTTGGTTTCTTCCATAGCCACTTTTATTTGTTCGTTTTCGGCTTTCAAAGCTTCGTTTTCGGCTTTCAAAGTTTCAAGTTCTTGCATGTAGTTGTCGCAAGTGGTTTGCAACTCTGTTATTTGTTGTCTCAATTTTGATGTTCTGGTAGGAGTAGCTGTGGTGGTTGTTGTAGTACCATTACCGGTGTTCGACAATTCGGCCAACAATCCATTGATGCGTTTGGCTTGTGCGGCAATCACGCTGTCTTTTTCCGAAAATTGTTCGGCATACAAAGTGTTTTCTGATTTTACTTTTTCATAGTTAAGCATAATGGAATCAAAGCGGGTTTGCAATTCCATTTTTTCTTTTTCTACTTTTTCTAATTGCTCTTTTTCTTGTTGTCCCGAACAAGAAAAGAAAACGTTGGCACTAACAAAAAGGGTGCACAATAGCATTACGACTTTTTTTGTACTTCTTGTATTCATGTTTTTTTTATTTGTATATTTATAATATTATTTATACCTTTGTATTTTATTTTGCAAAGATACTTTTTTTTCTATATATGACAACAAAAATGTTTAATGATTTCTTCGACCTGTTTTTCCCACGCACATGTAGATGTTGCGGAAGTACGTTGTTGTCTTCTGAAAATCAAGTTTGTATAAATTGTTTATTGCATTTGTCCTTAACAAATTTTGTTGATTTGGTTAATAACCCTGTTGAAAAAATATTTTGGGGAAGGTGCAAAATAGAGGCTGCAACAGCCCTTTTTTATTTCCGAAAAAAGGGAAATATTCAGAAAATATTGCACGAAATCAAATATAAATCCAATATAAAACTGGCTCATCAGATGGGAAATTTGTTGGGAATAGATTTAAAAAAATCTAATAGATTTGCCGATGTGGATATAATTATTCCGGTGCCACTGCACCCTAAAAAGATGCGAAAAAGGGGCTACAACCAAAGCGAAGAAATAGCCAAAGGTATGGTGGAGTATTTCCCAAAGGTGATAAATACTTCGTGTTTGGTGCGGAAGGTAGACAACAAAACTCAAACCCGAAAGGGGAGAATTGAGCGTTGGAATAATGTGGCTGATATATTTTCGGTGGTGGATCCCGAGCCACTAAAGGGCAAACACATATTGCTTGTCGATGATGTGCTTACCACCGGCTCAACATTGGAGGCTTGTGCCTCTAAGCTGATAGCGCTGGAAGGGGTGAGGGTTAGTGTGGCAACACTCAGCTCTGTAGTCGAGTAGAAATTAATTATTAATATTAAAACAATAAATGACATGAAAAGACTGACAACCGTTTTATTAAGTTCGCTACTGCTCTTTTTGGTAGGCTGTGGTAGCAAAAACACAAAAACACAAGAAACTATGAGTAATATTTCGCAACCGGCAATCGACAAGATTGTAAAAGAACTCACCGAAATGTATCCCGAGCAAAGCAGCCGTATCGAGCGTTCGATACCGCAAGCTGCCGCCCTTTGGCAAACGGCCGACGGCACCGAAGATGACTTCGCCGCTTTTTGTCGCGAACAATTTGTGGCTGACGAACAAGATTTGGAAAACCTTGCCAACACCTTGCAACGAAACCTCGAAATCCTTTGGGGTAACTACAACAAGATGAGTGTGGATATGAAGTTGCCTTTGCACGTGGTGGGTCCCGACATCACTCCGCTCGACGAAATATTCGGTAGCTTCGACCCGTATGCTCACCTTACCGACGATCTTTTCGCCAACAAGGTGGCTTTTATAGCCATTATCAACTTCCCGTTTTACAGCTTGGACGAAAAAAACGAGTTGGGTGCTTCGTGGAATCGTCGGCAATGGGCTTATGCTCGTTTGGGCGACGTGTTTACTGCCAGAATACCCGCAGAGTATAACCAAAACATTTCTAACGCCCTTACTTCGGCCGACTCGTACATTTCGGCCTACAACATTATAATGGGAAACCTTTTGAACGACAACAACCAAACTCTTTTCCCTGCCGATATGAAACTTATATCGCATTGGGGCTTGCGCGACGAGCTTAAAAGCAACTATGCCAACAAGGAAAACGGATTGGAAAAACAACGTATGATATACACCGTGATGAAACACATAGTGAACCAAACCATTCCCGAATGTGTAGTCAACAACGAAGAATATCAATGGAATCCGGGTCAAAACAAGGTGTATAAAGATGGAAAAGAAGTGTCGTATACTTCCGAACCCATGACTCGCTATCAATATTTTCTTGCCAACTTCAAAGCCGAACAAGCCATAGACAAATATACTCCTACCTATCCCACTTGCATCGAACGTTCGTTCAACGAAAGTATGGAACTCTCGTTCGACGAAATAGAGGCTATGTTTACCGAGTTTATTGCTTCGGAACAGGTGAAAGATGTGGCCGCTCTTATCAGCCAACGTTTGGGACGCGACTTGGAACCTTTCGACATTTGGTATGATGGTTTCAAAAGTCGTGGAACAGTGTCGGAAGACGAGCTGAGTGCCAAAACTCGTGCTTTGTATCCAAACCGCGATGCCGTCAGCAAAGACCTTCCTCGCATTCTCGCAAAACTTGGTTTCGACAAAAACAAAGCCGCAGATATTTGTCGCTACATAACCGTAGACCCTTCGCGTGGTGCCGGTCATGCTTGGGAAGCCGCAATGAAAACCGACAACGCTCGTTTGCGTACCAGAATAGCCGACAACGGTATGGACTATAAGGGTTACAACATTGCCGTGCACGAATTCGGTCATAATGTAGAACAAACGGTAACATTGCACGATGTGGACAATTACATAATGAAAGGTGTGCCATCTACCGCTTTCACCGAAGCATTGGCTTTTGTGTTCCAAAAACGCGACCTCGAACTTTTGGGATACACCAATAGCGACCCCGACAAGGAATACATGAAAACATTGGATATATTTTGGGGCTGCTACGAAATAATGGGTGTGTCGTTGGTGGATATGTATGTGTGGAAATGGCTATACCAAAACCCCGATGCCACTGCCGAAGAACTTAAAAACCAAGTGGTGGCAACTGCCAAAGAGGTGTGGAACAAATACTATGCTCCTATACTTGGCGAAACCGACTCGCCTATACTTGGAATATATTCCCACATGATAGACGCTCCGCTTTATTTGCCAAACTATCCGTTCGGACATATAGTGGAGTTCCAATTGGAACAACTATTTGCCGGCAAAAACATAGCCGAAGAAATAATGCGTATATATCCTGTGGGTCGACTTACTCCACAGCAGTGGATGATAAACGCTACAGGCGAAAAGGTGTCGACAAAACCTTTACTTATAGCAACACAAGAAGCTGTTGCAAAAATCAAATAGCACAAAACAACGAAAGCGGGGCAGTAAAATGCTCCGCTTTTTTTTGTAACTTCCACGAAGGCAACATTCGCCAATCGCTCGCAAAGCAATTTTCGGAAGTTGCCCTGCCTATATCCGTTATTTTTCTTTCTCTATTTTTTCTCTGGCATGAGTTTCGGCCTGAAATATCCGTTTGTCTGCCAGCTTCACTCCGGCTTTGTTTATCATTTCTTTCAAACGTTCGGAAGGCTTAAAAAGGACACCCAGCCGCTTGATTGAAAATTGATTCACCTTGTCGGGCGTTTCCACTGCCGAGGCTGTTATCGAGGGGTAGAAGGTACCGAGGCTGTCGAGTTTCACCACATTGCTGTGTGCCAAGTGCCAACCTATGCACTGCTCCAAAGCCCTCACGTGCATAAGCACATCGGCGGGCGATGCCGAACACATTTTCGACACATCGTCGGCCAAGCGGTCGAGGTCC
>JAFWZP010000056.1 GCA_017522255.1 Bacteroidales bacterium
CACTTTTTTTTGTTATTAAAATATTTACCACTCTTTTCAACTGAATTACAAAGCTTTATATAAACATATTTTTTCACTTATTGCAAACGAATACACCAACGACAACAGCCGGACTCTGCAAACAATAAAAAGTTGCAAAAAGGCACATTCCTCAAAAAAAACAAAGGTCTCACACGAAATTAATCACGCAAGACCTAGTATGAACATATAAACCTTATGCGGAAAGAGAGGGATTCGAACCCCCGGACCCGTGAAGATCAACGGTTTTCAAGACCGCCGCATTCGACCACTCTGCCATCTTTCCGTGTGCAAAGGTACAAACTTTTTTTATTACAACCAAATTTTTTTATCATTTTTTTCGCATACTATTGATATTCAAAATAATATTTTCACATTTCTTTTCTCACTCCACCTTCAAAAAACCATCAAAAACACGTCAAAATATTATTTTTTAGTCCTTATTTTGACACAAAATATCTTTCATTCAGATATTATTCTATATACCAATACAATAGACTATTTTAAAATGAAAGAGAGAGTGTTTGACCAATGTCCCACACTCTCTCCATCTAAATAGCCGCAGCTAATCATTTTTTACCCTCTTCCCAATGAAATGGCTCAAATTGTTCACTATCTTTCAATTGATTCCACGATGGTTTTCGTAAAGCATATATTACGAATGGTATTCCTACTACTATTATACAACCTAATATCAACACCATAAACCATACTGTATGACTGCCCGATGGTATTTGACTTGGAGGTATAAAACTCAACACAAATGCCAACAGAGAACCACAAAAGCCCAAACCTCCTATTATCCACATAAACAAATTGCTTCCCAAGCGAAACGGACGTTTGGCATCTTTCATCTTATACCTCAACACTATGGCAGCCGAAAACATAAGCATATACATTATAAGATATAGCAAAACGGTAAGTTGAGACAATATCTGATAAAATGTTTGTACCGACGGCATTACCACAAACAAAAGACTCAAAAACGTTACTATACAACCTTGCACAAGCAAGATGTTTTTTTGAACACCATTTTCGTTGGTTTTTTGCAAAAAAGGAGGCAAATAGCCGGCTCTACCCACCGACAACAAACCTTTCGATGGACCCGACACCCATGTAAGAACGCTGGCCAACACCCCGAATGCCAATGCTATAGCAATGATAGGTGAAAGCCACGAAGCATGTAAATAATTGAAATAACCATCAAAACCTGTAAGTAAACTTTGTGTAAGATTTATATCCTTTTGTGGAATGATAATACCAAGCGAAAAAGTACCCAATATAAAAATAAGCACGGTAATAAAAGCGCCTACAAACACGGCTCGAGGATAGTTTTTACCCGGATTTTCGACATCTTTGACGTGAACGCCCGACATTTCCATACCGGCAAAGAACAAAAAGATACTCGATGCCAATACCAAATTAGACATATTGGACAAATCGGGAAAAAAATTGCCACCCCAATCCATCTGCGACTGACCTCCGGTAGCCAAATACACTATTGCCAATATTATAAGAAGTCCTGCCGGAATAATAGTACCTACCAAACCTCCTATTTTGGATATTTTGCCTACCCAGCCAAGTCCTTTGAGCGATATGAATGTAGCCAACCAATAAATAATAAGCACCACCACCAGAGTGTAAACTCTATTAGAAGCCAGCATCATATCTGCCGAAGGTCTAAGACCTATAAAAGCTATGGCCACAGCTCCAAAGGTAAGCACCGTAGGATACCATATAGTGCTTTGCACCCACTGTATCCATATAGCCAAAAAGCCCAATCGCTTGCCATATGCCTCTCCTACCCATCTAAACACACCACCTTGTTTATTTTGAAACATAGCAGCCAATTCGGCAGCCACCAGCGAGGTGGGAATTAAAAATACGAGAGCTGCAAAGAGATAATAAAATGCCGAACTGACTCCGTATTCGGCCTCGGCAGGTAATCCTCTAAGGCTTACTACCGCCGTAATGTTCATGATAGCCAACGTGAAAACACTAAGCTTGGCTGTACTTTTGTTTGAAACTGTTGATGACATAAGTTATTCTTTTTTCATTAATACAATATTTGATTACAATTTTTATATGCCTATAACACTGCTTATCTCGTTTTGTTCAATGAATCAGTGTTTGTCGTCAGCAATAAATTTGTTGTTTTTTAGGACTATGAATGGATGCCGTTTAAAAAAAAACTATAAGCGGACTGTCATAGGGTAGAGAAATTTACAGAATCACGAAATTACAGACGGCAATCATCGGGTTATATATTGCTCATCTCAATCGTTGTATCTCTTAAAATTCTCGGCTTGTTCGAATATCTCTTTGAACACCTCGTCGTTGGTAACGGGCGGATAGCCATATTCTGCCAGCACTAGTATCAAATCCATTTTCAACTCGGCCTTTATGTCATCACGCTTTGCCCAATCGGTATATTTCGACTTGTCGTCCACTATCTTTTTCACTTCTGTGGCAAGATCTTTGGCTTTGTCCTTTGGATAGTCAAACCCAAACTGCTTGGCCACCGCCACCAGTATATCATAAAAAGCTTTCTCTTCGTAAGTGATTCCCAAATCTTTGAACGACTGCTTTTCCTTGTTTACCTCTCTAAGCAACTCTGCCATCTTGTTGGCTACCTCTGTTATCACCTCGTCGGCAAATACAATGCTATCCCTTCTGTCATTATACTTATCCACAAGTTCACTCAATCGTTTGCTGAAATCTATTCCCTTTATTTTGTTCACTTTTTTGAAGTCGGTGATAACCATTTTCAATAGCCGTTCCATCAGCTTCACTTTGGTGTTGGGATACTTCAAGCGTTCCAACCTTTCCATATATTCCTCACTCAAAAGGTCTAGGTTGTTAATGTCGTTGCCTATTTGTATTATCTCTTCTACCTTCTCCGACAATATTGCTTCTTCTATCATTTTGCCTACACGTTTATTCATCTGTGCGGCATCGGGTGTTTCGCCCTTTGTCAGTTTATATATTATCGAACGTACTCCACAAAAATAATGAATATTGTCTCGCTCTTTGCTTGATATTTCTTCGCTATTGCAACATATATTAAAAGCCGATTTCAGTTTCTTTGAATGCCCCATAAATAAGGTTTCATTCTCTTTGGTAGATTGTATATATTCTGCACCATTGTTCAAGCATTCCAATTGTTCCATAGGCGTACCTTGAGTAAATGCACTATAATCGAATTTGGAAAACATGCGTCTAAGTATATCCAACTCATCTTTTACCATAACGATTGATTGGTCTATAGTTTCTACCGAATCTGTACAACAATCGCCTGTAGCATAACGCTTCAAAGCCTTGTTCATATTGTTCTTTATGCCTATATAATCTACTACCAAACCTTTATCTTTTCCGGGATATACCCTGTTTACCCTCGATATTGTTTGTACCAATGTATGTTGCTGCAATGGTTTGTCTATATACATCGTATCCAAACATGGCACATCAAAACCCGTTATCCACATATCTACCACAATGGCAATTTTAAAGTTCGACTTTGGATTCTTAAACTGTACATCCAGCCGTTTCCTTTCATCATCTGTTCCCAACAAGTCGTACAATTCCTTTTCGTCATCTTTGCTCCTGGTCATCACCAACTTTATACGTTCCAATGGCAAAGTGCTATTGCCATATATTGACATTGGTTCTGCAGCCATGGCATATTGCTCTTCCTGCTCTGCCAATCTTTTGATAGGCTTCTCTACCCATTCCGGACGCAAAGCCACTATCTTTTTATATAAGTTGTAAGCTATAGATCTATTACTGCATACAAACATTGCTTTGCCTTCCACTGTGCTACCCTCGGCAATACGGCCCTCATAATGTGCCACAAAATCCTCGGCCACTGCCTGCAGTCTATCAGAATCGCCCAATATACGCTCCATCTGTGCCACTGCTTTTTTGCTTTCTTCTATCTGATATTCGTTGGCTCCCTCTTCGGCACATTGGCTATAGTACAATTCTATGTCTTGCAATTTATCATTATCCAACAGCACTTTGGCAGCACGCCCTTCGTAAACTATGCGGCGGGTAATGTCGTCGGCTACCGACTCGGTCATAGTATAAGCATCTACCACATCGCCAAACACATCTATTGTAGAATCGATGGGTGTACCGGTAAAACCAACATAGGTAGCATTGGGCAACGAGTCGTGCAAATATTTGGCAAAACCATAACTGCGTCGCACGCCCTTATCCGTCTGTTTTACTTGCAAGGAAAGATTGGTTTGCGACCGATGTGCCTCGTCGGATATACATATTATGTTGGCACGTTCGGATAGCAATTGTGTGTCTTCGGTAAACTTATGTATGGTAGTAAGGAATACACCGCCACTTGTTCTGCCTGCCAAATGTTCACGCAACTTGGCTCGGCTCTCTACCGCCACAACACAGTCGTCGCCTATAAAAGTTTTTGCCACCGCAAACTGCTCCGACAGTTGTGTATCAAGGTCTGTACGGTCGGTGATAAGTATTATGGTAGGACTTGCAAACTCTCTGCTACGCATCAACATTCGGGTAAGGAACAGCATCGTAAAGCTCTTGCCACAACCCGTAGCACCGAAATATGTACCACCCTTGCCATCGCCACCGGCGTTCAGCTTCGAGTGTTGGCGAATGTTGTTGAACAGTTTGTGCGTTGCAAAAAACTGAGGATAGCGGCATACTATCTTTTGCTCTTTTGTAGAACTATCCGGCAGAAAAATAAAATCTTTTATCACACTCAATAACCGCTCTTTGCGAAACAAACCATGAACCATGGTGAGCAAAGAACTAACACCATCTGTAGCTTTATCGTCGGCTTCTATCTTTTGCCACGAATAGAAATACTCGTAAGGGGTAAACAACGAACCATATTTGTTATTTACACCATCGCTTATCACCACAAAAGCATTGTATTTAAACAGTTCCGGAATATCTCGGCGATAACGCACCGTAAGCTGAGTATAGGCATCCATGATGGTAGTTTCTTCCTTTACTGCACTCTTAAACTCCAACACCACCATTGGCAACCCATTGATGTAGATTATCCCATCGGGTATTCTTCGCTCATAACCTTTTATCTCCAGTTGGTTTACTATTCGGAAGATATTATTGTCGATATTGTCGAAGTCTATAGGTTGAACATACAAGTCGGTCTTGGTCAAATCTTCTCGGTGTATGGCGAAACCCTCTGTTATAAGCCTATATGTATATACATTATTGTCGTACAACGAACCGCCACTGTCTGCCGAAAGCTTGGCAGTTATAGTCTCTATGTCGAGCGGCGTTATATCGTCATCGGCATAACGACCACGCAAATACATAGCCAAATCATCGCGAAGCAACACATCGCTCTGCTCCTTATGCACCTGTTCGCCATCGGTATATATGTATCCCTCTTGCTCAAACAGTTCCATTATAGCCATCTCAAGGGCATGTTCGTTGAAGTGTGTCATAACTTATTTTCTTTGGTTCTTAATTGTTTAGAATTTTCATCCATTCAATGGGCGAATGCGATTCGCCCAATATATTTTCCGACAACATCAAGGATAAATTTGAAAACTCCGTTGCATACACCTGCAAAGACCTAGGTTTTTCACCTGCAAAGACCCGGTCTTTTGGGTATAAAAACCCGGTCTTTTACCCTCGCAGACCCGGGTTTTTCATGCACTCCCCGACCGACTTTTCATCTTTTCCATTGATGTTTTCAGTTTTTGCATTGATAATTCATTATTCTGTCTTTAAATCATCCTCAGTATTATTTGATTTATTAATACCTAATTTTTTAGCAAAATCATTAAATTCTACATCGTCTTTATATTCTCCACCAAGTAAAGATTTGATTTTATCTTTAAAATCTTTGTTTTCTTCTTCAGCTTTTTCAACTATCTTAATCATCTTTTCTTGATAGCTTAATAATAGATTAATATTTTCTTTTTTATCAAGTATTGATGAAGTGAATATCGTTCTTAACGCAGTTTTTTTATCCTCTAACTTTGCATATTTCAATAACCATTCACCATATAAATCAAATAAATCATTGTTCATTGAATAAGCTCCATCACAAAAACGATCTCTAACATCATTAAATGTATTGAGCATATCTCGGCCATTGCTTTCAAAAAGTGTAATTAAAGAATTGCATTTATCATTAGATAAAAAATCATTAGTTTGGATATTTTCAACAAGAAGTTCTTTAAAAGCATCAAAACAATCTTGAAAATCTAATTTTAAAATCACTACAAGTTGATAATCAAAATTATTTTCAATAATTGATTGTTTCCAATCTTCTTTGCTTTTTGATTTCAAATAACTTTTAGCCGTTTCTATACAATGTTCGGCAATTTCATTATTTGTATTGATTGCATCAGCAAAGAATTCGAGTGAAATAGAATTAATATTATCAACTGTTATATTTGTTTTGGCATATTTTACCCAACTATCTAAACGCTTAATTAATATGGCAGGAATAATTCCCAAACCCGTTTTTATCATTTCATAGTTTTGCAACACTTCTAGAATTTTCATTGAAGATATTCCATAACTATTTTCTGTTAATTTCTTAGCGACTTCTTTATAAAGTGGATAATTACCCATATTATTAATATTCAAAAGTATCTCACCATAAGTAATATAATATTCTATTCTTTCGGCTACTTTTTCCACAATAATATTATCCGTAGATTTTAATACTTCATCAAATGGAGATTGATATCCTCTATTAAAATTATTCAACCTTGCTATACGCATACATATTAAATCATAATAAAATCCATTATCTTCTTTTGTTGAATTAAAATAAGTATAAATTCTATCATCTGATAACTGTTTTCTAATTGGTCGCTCTATTTCTTTAAACCTATCGCATATTATCTTTATAACATCTTTATCATTCATATAAGAATCAAACAATTCATTTAATCGTTCAGCATACGCTTGTATGTTATATTCCTTTTTAATATATGGGATTGCTGTCTGTTTACTTAATTGCTCAATTTTCAAATTTGATAGATATTCATTCAATTTATCTTTATCGCACATAATCTTATATTTACCATAATCCGTCTTTGCTTTTTCAACAAAAAGAATAAAAGCATCTGCTTCAACTTCTTTTTCTTTCAAACATTTAAAAGGATCTATTCCTTCAATCTCAGATAATTGTTGAATACTATTATAATAATCAATTGCATTTATATTTGGTAGTTTATGGAAAGCTGCAATAAGTTTATTTAAATACTCATCTTTTTCCGCAATATGTTGTATTAATATCTTTTGATAGTCTTGTAAAACATTATTTACCTCTTGCTCCTTTTCTCGCTTATACACACAATCCCAAACTAATTGTGCCGAACTAATAGTTTCGGTAGATAAACATTTATCAAGGGCAATAACGGTGTTAGATATATTTGAAATAGTTGTAATAGCATTTTCTAACACGGAATAAAAAACATTTGGATTAGATTGAATTATTTTTATTTTCTCTACATCATTATTATCCAATGCTCTTCTTAGATTTTCAGTATAAACAATATCTAATGCTTTATCTATTGGTAATTGATAATATAAAGCTGATATATACTTTGGTAACTCTTCATCATCTTTATACATAAATTCCATAGCTCCAAGATATGTTGGATTTAATATTTCAACTTGGGGATTTAATGATATTTTATCTTTTCCAAAGATAAATAAAGCAATATATTCATCAGGTATAGAAGTGTCCGATATTTGTCTTATTGATACAAATTCATTAATAAAAGCTACTATTTCCCTAGGCGTAATTGATTTTGATAGCAGGTCATAAACTTGTGTTACTTTGTTGCTGACTGTTGTATTAAAAGCATATTTCCATCTATTTGTAAAATAAGTTTTCCAATCCGACAATACAGGAGGAGACACTCTGTATATAGTATCAAATGTTTTGTTGATGAAATCATTTCCAAAACATTTTGATTCGTTGTTTTCATCTGTATTTACAACAATATCTTCTGATTTAAATGCTGATTTAATATGATCTCTATCAAACGGAACTATTGTATATATGTTAGAATATTTTTTTTCTGCAAAAAAAGTATGAATTGAAGACCATAATTCCTGCACTTTATTATTTGGCAATCTATCCATATTATCAAAGACAATAATCAACTTATTATCTTTATTTTTTAAATCATTATTTATGTCATTCATCCAATTCCTAAAATCTCTACTTGAAGGCTCTTCATCATATATTGTTTCATATTTTATAGATTGCTCAATGTTATCGGAATTATTTTCATAATCCAAATATGAGAAAAATAATTCTTTAAAAAAGCTACTAAAAGTAATTGTTTGACCATATTTTCTCATATTTCTTGTTTGCATAATTATCAAGGAAATAATTGAACCTACAAGAATTATAAGCCAATAAAAAGGTTTAAAATTCTCTGACAAATAATTATTTACAAATAAAAACACAGGACTTAATATTGCTAAAATAGCTCCAACTTTAGATATTGCACTTAATTCTTTAACGATTTTGGAATTAATACTACGTTTTCTCGATAATAATTGTAGTAATCTGCCATTCCATTTCTCTTTTTTAAGAATATGTTTCTCATTGATTAAAAAATCTGTAAGATTTTCTAAAATAGAACGACGCTGAAAATCAGTTTGAAACCCCCAAGCATCATAAATAAAGAAATGATATTTTTTATTATCTAATTTTGATTCTATTAAGTGTATCATATTGGATTTACCAGACCCCCATCCTCCATCTATACCAATAACTTTAGCTTGGTCTTTTTCTATTAGATTAGCTATCTTTTGAGCAATTGTTTCATGAGATTTACCTTCAAACAAATCTTCTTTACAAGGTTTATTATCCAAAAACTTTGGATATGTAATTTCTTTATTTTTCGTGTTATTCATTATTATCTCTCCTCCTTATTTCTCATTTCCCCATCTTCGCCAATAGCAAAGACTGTAATTCGGTTAATTTAGTTATTTCATTATATTTCAAGAGAATCAATTGTAACAACTCCTTTGTATTTTGATTGAAAGAATCAATTTCATTCATTGGAGCAATCGCATATTCTACACTTTCTATATCAGAATTACTAATATTTTCTTGTGCACTATCTCCTCCAACAGTAATAATTTCATTGACAATATCTTCTCTCTGCAAAGTCCAATAAAGATATGGAGCTTTATTAATGAGTTTTGAACCCAAATTAAATATTCCCACTCGCTGATTTATTAGAAATCCATCTTGAGGAATCATTGCTATTTTACCAAGCGTTGCACCTGTCATTGCAATTACAATATCACCCTTGTTTGCTACATAATTTTTAGCTCTCTCAAATTTGTCAGTAGCTACAAAATCGCAATCCTCTATCAATATGGTATTGTTCTTTATACTACCAATTTTAACAACAGGAATTCCCTCATTTTGCCACCATTTACTAGGGAATGCATAACCAGATTTTACTGATGCATATTCTCCCAACGTTCCCATCCTCCACCCATCGGGCAGATTCTCTTTATCAATGCCATCAACAAACATTTTGCGGTATAGGGTTTGGGCGGTGGCTTCGAGCTTGGTTATAAGTTGTTTGTTTATAGCTATACGGCGGCTCAGTGTCTCATATTCTGCTACAATCTCTCGTTGTCGCTCTATTGGGGGAATGGGAAGCATAACGTCGCACATTTCTTCCCAATCAAATATCTCTCGGGCACTTCCATGTGAGTGGAATCGTGCATAGCGGTCAAACTCCGGACGACGGAACCACATCATCAAATATTCGGGAAGCAACTCATTTACATCTTTAACCTCAAAAACGGTATATGCTTGTGATATGATAGCATTATCTTCGTTGTCAAGTAACGCTATAGAAACCTTATCACCGTTTCGAGATGTCACTGGACCGTATGCAAATTGTCCTTTATGAACAATTTTATACGTGGACATATCTGTACCAATAGTGTTTGCAATAGAAGGGATAAACTCCTTTGATATACTTACACCGAGCAATGTTGTAACAGATAATTCTCTATTACGCACATCCACAGCACGGATATAATCGCCTAAACGTTTATGGTTTTTCATCTAGTGGTCCTCCTTATCCTTTAGTTGTGCCTCAATTTCTTCAATTGTTGGCAATGAAGATTTATAGTCGTCCGTAAGCTTATCATAGATTTTATAAGATGAAATACCAATAGGTGTATCAATGTTTGATAATGTATATTCTGCTACTACCTCATTCTTATCCTTACATATCAGCAAACCAATAGTAGGTGCATCATTTTCTGCTTTCAATTCACGATCAACAGCAGTTACATAAAATTTCAATTGTCCTATATGTTCGGGCTTAAACTTTGTAGTTTTCAGTTCTACAACCACATAGCAATGCAATTTTACATGATAAAACAATAGGTCTATATAAAAGTCATCACCACCGACATTAAGATGCACTTGCTTTCCATAATAGCAAAAACCTACACCCAGTTGCATTAAAAATTGGGTCATATTGGTAATTAAATGCTCCTCAAGTTCTTTTTCATCATATTCTTGTCTTAGCGAAAGAAAGTCGAATATGTAAGGATCTTTGGTTACTTGTTGCACTAAATCAGATTGCACCATAGGCAAAGTATTAGTAAAATTTGTAATTGCTTTGCCTTCTCGCTCATATAAATTTAATTCTATTTGATGTTCAAGTACGCTTCTACTCCAACCATATTCAATAGTTCGGGCAGTATAAAACAATGCCTCTGCTGTGTTTGAGCATTTGGTTATAATATTTACTTGATGAAACCAAGGAATTTTAAAAATAATTGGTTCCAATTCGTCAGCAAGTTGCTGACGAATTTCATCATCCTGATTATAAAACAGGTAAAACCGTTTCATATACTTCAAATTCGTTGGCGAAAAACCAGCCATTTGAGGAAATTCGTCCTTCAAATCTTTGCTTAATTGATTAAAGAAACCACTGCCCCATGAGGCTTCTAATTGTCTTTCCACAATATCGCAGCCCAATTGCCAATACAACCAAAGCAACTCAGTATTTACTTTTACAGCTGCTTTGATCTGGCTTTGGCGTATGCGTTGCTTTAACTCGCCAATCCAGCTTTTATATTCCGATGATATTATAGCCATATTCTTATCTCCCTGCATATTACAATGAATACCCCAGCTTGTCGAACAATGCTTTCAGCTCTTTCTTACTATCCTCCTCTTGCTGCAAAAGAGAGGTAAGCTCGGTTTGCAGTTCCTTTATACGGGTGTCAAAATCTATTTGTTCGTCCCTGTTCTTAAACTCTATGTATTTGCTTGGCACAAGGCTCCACCCCTTGGATTCTATTTCTTCCATGGAGGCAGAGTAGCAGTATTCGGGAATATTCTGATAAGCTGTCTCATATCCCTCACGTTGCCAGTTGTGGATATTATGGGCAATGTCGGTAATCTGTTCGGGCGAGAATTGGATATACTTCTTCTCAAACGGTTCGCCCCACTGACGCAGATCAACAAACAGAACTTCATTCTCGCGATTGCGATACTTCACAATCTTGCCATTCTGCTCCACGGTGCGAGCCTTGCGGTTGCCTGCCAATATCCATAGCGTAACGCTGATGTCGGTCGAGTAGAACATATTGCGAGGCAGTATGATAATAGCCTCTACAAGGTGGTTTTGGAGCAATTGTTTTCGAATGTTTTCTTCAGTTCCGTCGCCACTCAACGCACCGTTTGCCAACAAAAAGCCGGCAACACCATTGCTCGAAAGTTTAGACACGATATTTAGAATCCACCCATAGTTGGCATTGCTTGTAGGAGGCACATCGTAGCCATGCCAGCGAGGGTCGGCCTTCAGTTCATTGTCGGCACGCCAACTTTTTTGGTTAAAGGGAGGATTGGCCATAATAAAGTCGGCCTTCAAATCCTTGTGTTGGTCATTGTGGAAGGTGTCGGCAGCCTGCTCGCCAAGGTTGCTTGCAATGCCTCGAATGGCAAGGTTCATCTTTGCAAGCTTATAAGTGGTATTGGTATATTCCTGTCCGTAAACGGAGATGTCACGTTTATTGCCATGATGAGCCTCTATGAACTTCATACTCTGAACAAACATACCCCCCGATCCACAACAGGGGTCGTATATCTTGCCCCGATACGGCTCTATAATTTCGGCAATAAGGTTTACGATACTCTTAGGCGTATAATATTCTCCCTTGCCCTTTCCTTCGGCTATGGCAAACTTGGCAAGAAAGTACTCATATACACGGCCTATTAGGTCGTTCTCCGGATCTTTGAGGGTATCTATCTTGTTTATCTCGTCGAGCAGTGCGGCAAGCTTTGCCCTGTCAAGACCTAAGCCGGAGTAGTAGTTGCTTGGGAGTGCACCTTTAAGGGTAGGGTTGCTATCTTCTATTGCCGACAAAGCCTTGTCTATCTTAATGGCAATATCATTCTGCTTGGCATTTTCTATTATAAAACTCCACCTACTCTGTTCTTCGATATAGAATACATTCTTGGCATTGTAGAATACGGTTTGATCCACAAATGCACCTTTTCCATCGGCAACGAGTTCGCCACGACGCTCCTCGAACCTATCGTTGGCATATTTGAGGAATATCAAACTCAGCACAACGTGCTTGTATTCCGATGGTTCAACCGAACCACGAAGCTTATTTGCCGACTCCCATAAGGTCTCTTCTATGCTTTTTATCTTGGTCTTTTTGCCTGCCATTTTGTATATATTTTATATATTGACACCTACAATATTATAGTACTTTAAAGTCTTTTTCGGTTTGCAAAAGTACACATATTTTTTCATTTACGCAAAAAACTATCAACAAATATTTTTACGGCAAATTACTTTTACTACCGCAACATGGTAGAGGGGCAATATTTGTAGCCTGTGTACCCCCGTCCCGGCATTTTCAACAACGACGCATACACCATAGACATCAACGTGGTGCAGAGGACTACGGAAACAGTGCCGTAAATACAGAATTCCAAAAATTCCTACAATACGACCTACTCTCCCACTTATAAACTTTGTAGATTCGTGGTTTTGTGGCCTTTAAAAAAATAGTTGCATAATTGAAAAAATAGTCGTATCTTTGCAAATTAATTTATTACGAAACAATTAATGAAAAACGATAATAATATATTGGGATACAAACGCATCGACGAATATAATACCGAAACGGTAAACGAACTTGCGTATCATTATAAAGAGATATTGCGTCTTATAGGCGAAGATCCGCAACGCGAAGGCTTGTTGGATAGTCCTATGCGCATAGCCAAGGCAATGCAGTTTTTTACTCATGGCTATGATTTGGAACCGGAAAACATCATAAAATCTGCTATTTTTACCGAAGACTATCGCCAAATGGTGTTAGTAAAAGATATTGAGATATACTCGTTATGCGAGCACCACATGGTTCCTATAATAGGCAAAGCCCATGTGGCATACATACCCAATGGTAAAATAGTGGGATTGAGCAAAATACCACGCATAGTAGATGCTTATGCACGCCGTTTGCAAGTGCAAGAACGTCTCACCAAACAGATAAAAGACTGCATTCAAAACACTTTAAATCCACTTGGAGTGGCAGTGGTGATAGAAGCACAACATTTATGTATGAGTATGCGTGGTGTACAAAAACAAAATTCGGTAACCACCACATCCGATTTTACAGGTGCATTCCTAAAAAATAAAAGCACTCGCGAAGAATTTATGCACCTTATAGGAGTAAATTTGATATAACATTAAAAAAAGGCTAAGATGATGAAACACATAAAAATATTAATGGCAATGGCAGTATGTTTAGGCATATCGATGAGTGCCAACGCACAACTATCGCATACCAAAGATGGTTTTGTAGACACCAAAGCCAAAGAAATAATCACCAAAACCAAAAACAAAATAAAGTCGTCGCCAAGCATAAGTTTTGTTTCGCAAATAATTATCAAAGATCAAAACAAGAAAGAACAAAACCGCCAAACAGCACAAGTATTACTATCCAAAAACAAATATCGCATAATGGTGGACGGACATATCTTTTATTGCGATGGCACAACGGTATGGCATCACAATCGCGAAACACAAGAAGTGATTATCAATAACATAGAAAAGGAAGAAGACAATATCCTTAATCCTGCAAAGTTGTTAGAGAACTACGAAAAAAACTTCCGACCCAAATTTATAAGAGTGGAAGAAGACGGCACTTTTGTGATAGATTTTACACCAAAAAAGACCAAAGAGTATCATAAAATAAGAATACTTATCAGCAAAGACTATCAGATAACAAAATTAGAAATGAACTATTACGATTCGTCGAAAACAGAATATATCATCGAAAAATACCGTACCAACATACACTCGGTAGATAGCGATTTTGTGTTTACGGCTACCGACACTAAAGGTATTGAGATTATCGATATGCGATAAGTTTGTTTTTGAAAACGGGTATAAATATAGAGGGAGAAAACACACTTTGATGAAAGAAAAGAAATGGATAATACGAGATGATTACGACGAAGACGTTGTAGAAAAACTTGCGACAGAGTTGAATGTTGACAAGGTAATAGCCATATTATTGGTAGAACGAGGTATTACAACATTTGATAGTGCACGCGACTTTTTTCGTCCTAAATTGGAGCATTTACACGACCCCTTTTTGATGAAAGATATGGATCGTGCCATCTCACGTATAAATAGAGCCATAAAAAGCAACGAAAGAATATTGGTATATGGCGACTATGACGTGGACGGCACAACGGCGGTGAGCTTGGTGTATACCTACCTGAGGTCGTTTCACTGCAACATAGACTACTACATACCCGACAGAGATACCGAAGGATATGGAATATCTTTTCAGGGTATTGAATATGCTTTAAACAGCAATGTGTCGCTGATAATAGCTTTAGACTGTGGCATAAAAGCCCTGGAACAAATAAGCTATGCCAAATCGAAGAACATCGATTTTATAGTTGGGGACCACCACCTACCCGGCGACGAACTACCCGAAGCATACGCTATATTGGATCCTAAACGACAAGACTGCCAATACCCTTACAAAGAACTGTCGGGTTGCGGAATAGGTTTTAAACTTATAGAAGCTCATTTGGAGAGCAAAATGGGTGTAAAACTATCAGATCCGGAGTCGAACAACCATCATATAATCAAAGCCAAAGAACAAATAAAACGCACATTGCTCACATACCTCGACTTGGTGGCAGTAAGTATAGCTTCAGACATAGTGCCCATAATGGGAGAAAACAGAGTGTTGGCCTACTATGGGTTGAAAGTTATAAACAAATGCCCTCGTGCCGGATTGGAAGCCATACTATATTATAGCAATATTATGCCAAGGGGAATGAACCCCGAAAACAAAGAAAGTGCCAACGATTTGTATTTTTGCAAAGAGTTGAATATAACGGATTTGGTGTTCTTGGTGGGACCACGCATCAATGCCGCCGGCCGAATACGCAGTGCGCTAAACAGCGTTAAACTACTAATATCAAACGACATAGACGAAGCCAAAGGCATAGCCTACGAAATAGACAACTATAATAAAGAACGAAAAGACCTTGACACCTTGGCCACCGACGAAGCCAAATATATATTGGACAACAACGATGCTTTATCCAACAAAAAATCGATAGTACTATACAAAGAATCGTGGCACAAAGGAGTGATAGGCATAGTGGCTTCGCGATTGGTAGAAACATACTATAAGCCAACAATAATATTCACCAAGTCGAACGACTTAATAACCGGTTCGGCACGTTCCATCAAAGATTTCGACATACATTCTGCAATAGAGCAATGTAGCGATTTGCTCGAACACTTTGGCGGACACAAATACGCTGCCGGCGTATCGCTGAAACCCGAAAACTTCGATCTCTTTGTAAAACGATTCGAAGAGGTGGTAAACAACACCATAAACGAAGAACTGATGATTCCCGAAATAGAGATAGATACACAACTGAGCTTTTCGGAAACCATCACACCCAAATTTTTGCGTATTTTAAAGCAGTTTTCGCCTTTCGGTCCCGAAAATATGATTCCTGTATTTGTGTCGAATAACTTAGTGGACACCGGCTACGCACGTGTTGTGGGTAGCAAACATCTCAAGTTTTGCGTTACCCAGCTCGAAACAAAATCAGACTTCTACCCTTCGATAGGTTTTCAATTGGGCGAACATCACGAAAAAGTGCGTTCCGGCGAAAGTTTCAGCATCTGCTACCATATAGAAGAAAACTATTGGAACGGCAAAACCGAAATTCAACTGAATGTAAAAGACCTGAAATTCGAATAAAAACAAAATATGGATATGCGTGGCAACGTATATCCATATTTTTATATCAATCGTTAGTCCATATTTTCCAACTTTTCTCGGCTTGTAGCAGCAACATATCCATGCCGTTTTTGATGCTTGCACCTCGTGCGTAACTCCTACTTAAAAACAACGTAGTGGCAGGGTTGTAAACCAAATCGTAGCACAAATGATCGGATGTAAGCCCTCTATAGTCGATATGTGGACATCGGTCAATACAAGGATACATACCAAGCGGAGTAGCATTGACCACCAAATGATGGGTCGACAGCAATATCGAATCGACATCATCGTATGACAATATGTTGTTGCCAGCCTTTTGACGGCTAACCAATTTATAGCATATATTCAAATTCTCCAACACGTATGCCACTGCTTTTGAGGCACCACCTGTTCCCAATATAAGGGCATGGCTATGATTGGGTTTAAGCAAAGGACGCAACGAATGCTCAAAACCATACACATCGCTATTGTATCCTATCAAATAGGGCTTTCCTGTAGAGCCATAGTCCACCTTCACCACGTTTACGGCTCCCACCCTGCGAGCCTCGTCCGACAACTCGTCGAGATAAGGAATTATAGCTTGCTTATATGGGATAGTAACATTAAAACCCGATAGGTGGCAGCTTGCTATCAAATCCGGCACTTCACCCACGCTCTGCAATTCGTACAATCCATAGTCATAACATTCGTTGCCTAAAGTGGTAAACTTCTCATCAAAATATTTTTTTGAAAACGAATGCGTCAACACACGTCCTATCAACCCAAAGTGTTTCATTGCCGATATTATAATTCGAAATATATCTTGTTATATGTAGTGTTTTCGTCTATCACTATGTTAACGTTTGGAGCAAAAGTACCCTCTTCTATCTCGGTATCGGGATTGCGCAACACCACCGTTTCGAGGCTATTGCAACCGCAAAACAAATCGCTGTCCAAAAACTTAACGTTGTAAGGTATCTTCACCAATTTCAAAGTCTTGCAATCGACAAACATAGCCTCATTAAGATAGTCTACTCGTGGAGGCAAATCTATCTCTTCTAAACTTTCGCAGCAACCAAAAGTACCTCCCCCATTCTCATCGTAGCTACATACCTCGCTAAGCATTTCGGGCATAAATATCTTTTTCAATTTTCTACAGCCATAAAAAGCATAGTCGTCTATTTTTCTCAAACTCGAACTCTCTGATATATTTATATACTCTAAATTTGGGCAGTTTTCGAAAGCACCACGCTTTATAGCCACCACATTATCGGGTATATCGATAGTTTCCAAAGCCTCGCAGTTGGCAAAAGTGTATTCTTCGATTCTCATCAAATATGGTGGCAAATACACCGTTTTGAGTTTTTTGCAACAGTTGAAAGCGTTCTTGCCTATGGCAGATACCAATTCTGGTACTATAAAGTTGTCATAGCTCGACGGGCAACGTATCAATCGGGTTTCGTGCTTATCGTACAATACATTATCCGAAGCACTGTATTTTGCATTATTCTCATCTACCGTTATTTCCTCTAAATTTTCGCAGCCCACAAAAGCCGATTCATCTATCTTCTTCACCAATTCAGGTATATGTATGCTTCTCAACGACACACAGCCCGCAAAAGCCTCTTCGGCAATGTTTTTGGTCATCAGTGGCACTTTTATGGCTTGCAATCCCACACAATCCGAAAACACACCCAACGATAGCTTTTTGATATTGTCGGACAACTTTATATCCACCAACGAGGTGCAACCATCAAACACGCGTGCTGCAATTTTTTCGACACTATCGGGCAATTCGATGCTTACCAGCGAAGTGCACTTGGCAAAAGCCGACGTTAATATATAACGCAAATTATGAGGCAACACTATATTTTGCAGACTTCTACAATTCTGAAACGCATAGCCACCAATGCTTTCCACCGTTTCGGGCACGCAATAGCTTTCGATATCCGATGCTGCTTTCAGCAATATCTTTTGCGAATCGCCAAACAATATTTTCCCATCTGATGATGTTGAATACAACTGATTATCAGGGCTCACCTCAAATTCCAACAACCCTGTCATATCGCGAAAAGCCTCACGCGATACTATACTTATGGTGGAGGGGATTATTATTTTGCGTAGTTTTGTGCAATAGCGGAAACATGCAGTACCTAATATTTGCACTCCTTCGGGAATTTCGAACACTCCCTCGTAATCAGATGGACAGGCAGCCAAAACAGTGCCTCCTCTAACATATTTAACTTCCGATACATTCGACAAATCATTAGTTTCGCTGTCGTCAAAAAACATTTCGTTGTCAATTTCCATCGGCTCAATTATAGCATCTTTGTTTTCCATATCATTAATCAACAATATTTTATAACAATATTATATTTTCATTTCCAAAAACAAAGATACTCAAAATATTTTATGTTCCCAAATTTTCTTTTGTTGATAATGGCAATATAAATTCCAAACCAAAATGCAACTACTCCTGCAAAGATAAATAAAATTCTTGATATGGAATTTTAAAATCTATTTTTTCTTGGTCTTCGATTTATTTTACGTCGATGTTTCTATCGCTCGAAAGAGCTAAAGCTAAGGCATTGCTCTTTAC
>JAFWZP010000057.1 GCA_017522255.1 Bacteroidales bacterium
GGTTTCAAAGCTATGCGGACACAGCAATGTGAAGACCACGCAAATATACGCCCGAATGATAGACCGTACCTACATAGATGCCGTTGCCTTGTTTGAAAATATTTTCGAACAGAAACAAAAAAACATCAAAAAAGCCAAAAAGTTCAACCTCATTTTATAGCTGTCGGTGTATTTTGAGCCAAAACATCGAAAATTCAAGCCTGTAAATCAAGAGATTAAAAATTATTCTTGTTTTTATTTTGTCATATCAAAATAATAGTTTACTTTTGCAGTTCGAAAGCACAGCAAGCAAAAAATCAACGATATAAATCCGTTACACACTCTACTAAACAAGCACTGAGGGATAAAAAAATAGAGACACTGCAAAGCGTGTCTCTATCATGCCATGCCTTGTGGCTGTTTATTTTGCTACGGGCAAGCCGGCTTGTTGCCAACCTACAATGCCTTTGTCGAGTTCTATTACATTGTATCCCTTTAGTGCAAGTGTTTTGGCTGCTCCTTTGCTTCGGCGACCGCTGCGGCAATATACTGCTATGGTTTTACCTTTGTCGAGGTTGGCAGCCTGCAAAAGGGTTTCGAAGTTATTGCCCCATACCACATTGGCGGAGCCTTCGATATGCCCTGTGGCATACTCTTTTTCGGTTCTTACGTCTACCACCAGCACATTACCGGCTTTTACACTGTCGGCAAACGAGGCTGCGGAGAGCGATACAAAATATTTGTTTTGTGCAGTGTCCACAATGGTTTTGCGAGCCTCTTGGGCAAAAAGCACCATATTGAGCGTGGCAACAAAAAGAAATGTAACTACTTTTTTCATATCATTATCGTGTGTTTAGTTTATCTATCCAATGGCGAACCGCAACGTTTGCAATATTTGGCATCCATGTCGATGATGGTCAAATTGCAATTGGAGCATGTGGTTATTTTATCATCTTCGGGTTCTACATCTTTAGTATCGTTGTTAGAATCATTGTCGGTCAGTTTTTTACGCTTAAGGTCAGCGACAATGATTTCGGCACTTATAATGCCTGTTGGCACCGCTATAATGGAGTATGCCAATATCATCACTATGCTTGCCACTATCTGGCCCATATCGGTGAGGGGCGAAATATCGCCATAGCCCACAGTGGTAAGTGTTACTATAGCCCAATATATTCCCTTAGGAATGCTTGAAAGTTGGGGGTTGATGTCGCCTTCGATAGTGTACATAACAGAGCCCAATATCACTGCGGTGATGAAGACAAACATCATAAATATGAGTATCTTTCGCAAACTTCGTTTTATCGACAACAGCATTATGTAGGCTTCCTTCATAAAAGCGCCCATGTTTAGTATTCGGAAAATGCGCAGCACACGCAGTATGCGTATCACTGCCACCGACTGCAAACCGGGGAAGATAATGGCCAAATAGAACGGGAATATCGAAAGGGCATCTACTATTCCGTAGAACGACAATATGTAGCGAGTGGCATTTTTGGCACAATATATACGCAGCAAATATTCGGCGGTAAAAGCCAACGTAAGCAACCATTCCAAAACGAGGAAAGGTATCGAAAGGTAGGTGTTGAGAGTGGGTATGCTGTTGAGTATAGGAATAAAAGCACTTATGCCTATGGCGTATAGCAAATAGATGTCGAACTGCTTGCCTGCCGGCGAGTCGGAACGGAATATGATGGAATACAACTGTGCCTTGGTGGGGAAAGAGAGCTTTAGTTTGGCAAATATAAAACCAAAAAAGCGTTCTATAAAACGGTCATAATTCTCCCTTGTGGGTATCAGTTCAAGCAATTTTTTTACAAACCACAGTCTTCTCATAGGGCAAACATTATTTTTTCATGTAATACAAAGTGGAACAATGTTGAGGTGTAAATGTCAGGTTTGCCACCCGCTTGATGTCGTGGGTGGTAACGGCGGCATAGCATTGCGGCTCGTTGTTTATCAAATCCACATTGCCCAACCAATCAAAGTAAGCCAAATTCATGGCACGATCCAACACTTTGTATTGCGAATAAAGGAACGTGATTTCGAATTTGTTCTTCACCTTTTGCAGCTCTTGCTCATCAATGGGGTCGTTTTTCAGTTTCTCTATCTGTTCGAGCAAAGCATTTTCGGCAGTGGACATATCCACACCGTCAGCAAGTTTTCCCACAAAAATAAACAATCCCTCATCGGCATCGCCGGTAATAAAGGCGTTGAGTTCGGTATATAGTTTGTCTTTTACCACTAGTTCGTTGTACAACCTCGACGACTTACCGTTGGAGAGGATATCCGAAATAAGGTCGTATACATAATAGTCGTGGCACATACGATGGCACATCTTGTAGGCTTTGTATATTGCATTCGAAGGCACATCGCGGTGCACTGTAAGTGTTCGTGCTTCGGTTTGTTCGGGTTCGGCAGGCAGTTGTCGCACGTATGGAGTGCCCGAAGCTATGGTGCCAAACCATTTTTCCACCATATCGATGGTAGCCTTTTCGTCGATATTTCCGGCTATGCTCATAACGGCATTGCATGGGCGGTAGTATTTATAAAAGAAATGCTTAACATCGTCCATGGTAGCATTTTCGATATGCGAAATATCTTTCCCTATGGTGGACCATTGGTAAGGGTGATGCTTGTAGGCCAACGGACGCAACAACAACCATACATCGCCGTACGGCTGGTTGAGACAACGTTGCTTAAACTCTTCGATAACCACATTGCGTTGCACTTGCAAACTTTTGTCGGAAAAAGCAAGCTCGTTCATACGGTCCGACTCCATCCACAGGGCTGTTTCCAAATACTGTTCGGGCAAAGTAATGTAGTAATTGGTAATATCGTTGTTGGTAAAAGCATTGTTTTCGGCACCGGCTTTGTTGGAATAATAGTCGTAGTCGGGAATATTTTTGGAGCCACCAAACATCAAATGTTCAAACAAGTGTGCAAAACCCGTTTTGTCGGGATTTTCGTCGCGTGCTCCAACATTGTACAATATGTTTACCGACACCAACGGAGTACTCGACTCCCTGTGTGTTATAAGTGTAAGACCATTAGATAATATTGTTTTATTGTATGTTATCATCAACCAATGTATTATATTAGTATTTTATTCTTCTCTCAAAAAAAGAGTATTTTAATAAACGAAATAATTTAATTTGTAGTATTTATGTTTTAAAATATATGCTGTGTCAACTTTCAAAAAAACTCACATTCAAAGCAGGTGTATGTATTTTGTAGAGGCAACTTTAGGTACTTTGTATTTTTTAAAGATTGCCTATATTCAAAAACCGAACGTTCGGTTTGTTTACAACACATTGTAGGTATATATAGGCATATCGTTGTTTGGCACAAATTTTACCTTAGCGGCAAACTTTTCTTCCAAAGCCTTTTTGTTTTTGGCATGATGACCCACAGCAGCATTTATCTGCTTTACCGGTACTTCTACCACTATATTATCTTTTTTAGAACAAACAGATACAGAGTTTAAAATATCGCTCCATATTTCGGTTTGCACAAGTTCTTTGAACGCCACATGAAAAGGTCCTGCCAAATAATCGCTACCATTTATAAAACCTTCGGTAGGGTGCAAACCCACTCTAAGCACGGTTACATTATTGGTTTCGAAGTGATAAAGCAAAGGTTTCACCCATTGCACAGCCTCGTTCAAAGTAAGTGGTTTATATATTCCTTTGGTGTACCAATCGGCCAATTTGGTATGTTGGATAACCAATGTTGGATATATTCTTGTGTTTTCGGCACCGCATTCTACTATTTGTTTTGCAGTGAAGAGGCATTTTTCGGGAGTGTCGTTTGGCAAACCCACCATCATTTGCATACCGAGTTTGATGCCTGCTTTGCGTATAAGCGAACAAGCGTCGTATACCTGTTGCGAGGTATAGCCACGTTGCACAGTGGCAAGCACTTCGTCGTCGAGCGATTGCACTCCAAGTTCTATGGTAGACACATTGTTTCGAACCATAAGGTCCATCACCTCATTGTTTATATAGTCGGGACGGGTCGAGAGCCTTACTTCTTTTATTATACCTCTATCGCGATAAGGTTTTATAAGAGAAAACAAACGCTGTTGCTCATCAAATTCTATTCCGGTAAAATTTCCGCCAAAGAAACCCAATTCCACAAAAGTATCGCTATCGAATGTTGATAGGTTACGCTCTATGGTATTTATTATTTCTTGGTCGGAAGGTATTTGCAACTGCCCTGATATTATACGTTGGTTGCAATAAATACATTGGTTAGGGCAAGCCAACTCCGGAACAAAAACAGGTATTGTACGATGCTTCATTATTTCAAATACAAATAGTTATATACTTAAATATTTCATTAAAAGGTCGTAATTTTTTATCAGTTCTTCGTCATCGCTTTCGGTAGATTGCACAAAATATTCAACATCATAGTTATATCTTTCGAATGCTTTCATCACCCTACACAACTCCATTCTGGCAAGTTTTATAAACACCTTTATTTTGGTAGTTTCTTTTATAGGCATAACGAAAAGATTGATAATATGACCATTTTCGTTTTCTATTATACGCGAAATTTCACTCACACACAAATCGTTGCAATTAAGAGTAAGCTGCAATATATCGCCTTGAGCATTAACTGCTGCATAACTCGTATAGGCTTCGAGTATATCGCGAATGGTTAACACTCCCAAATACTTATGTTTGCAATCTATCACAGGCAATATATCCAAATTATGTTCCAACACTATAGATGTTGCATCGAAAATAGTTTTATTGTTATAAACAAAATAATTTTTAAGTAAATCTTTTCTAGTAAAAATTTTTTCGTTCAAATTATCAAGTTCATACAAAACCTTATCCGACACAAGCCCCACATACAAATTATTATCCTTAACAACAGGGAAATAAGAGAATTTTTCATCGTCCATTAAATGTGCAGACAACTTAAAACTATCTTCAATTTTCAGTGGTATTATATCATTGGAAATATAACTTTCTACTATCATTTCGCAAACTTTTATTTCTACAATAAATATCTATTCACTAGATTTTCTACCGAAAAACAAACAATAATTTGTTTCACGTGAAACTATAGTGTATTTATTTATATATCAATAAGTTGAATATATTTAATTTTAATATTATAAACAATAATACGTACAATACTAACAAGTTAGAAATACTTTTGTTCAACAGAACTAATATAACTGCAAATATTCTACAGTATTATCCATTAAATCAATAAATTTCAACATATCTTGTGATGATATTATCAGTGATGCAGTGTTGTCGTTTGGATGAAAACTAACTTTACCACACTCTTTCAACGATTCGTCTACAAATAATATAACTTCGTGATTACTATCGTTGAGCAAAGTAAACAACGACACCGAACCCGGAGTTACTCCCAAATACTTCATCATGCGTTCGGGCGAGGCAAAACTCAACTTACCTTGATGCAAACGTTTCTCGATATCGTGAATATCCATTTGATAGTTGGAATTCATAATAACCAAGTAATGTTTGTTACCTTTATGGTTGCGAAAAAAAAGATTTTTACACAACACTACATCGTCGCCCGATATATATTGTTTTGCTATTTCGATAGTAGGAGCTTGCGGATGAGATATATATTCGTAAGATATATTATTTTCATCCAAAAAATCATATACTATCTGCTGACCATTCATATACTATATCAAGTTTAAAGTTTTAGACATTTCCAACATTCGAACTATAGGAACTTTGGCTTTTTCTATCAAAGCGTTATCCATAATTATTTCGGGTTGTTCGTTTAGTAAACAACTATAAAGATTTTCCAATGTATTCTTCTTCATATGTTTACAATCGTTACAATTACATTTTTCGTCGTTGCTGACTATTATAAACTCTTTGTCGGGATTTTCTTTTTGCATCTGATATACTATACCTGTTTCGGTAGCCACTATAAATTGTTTTATATCAGAATTATGAACGTATTTAAGCATAGCATTTGTAGAACCGGCAAAGTCGGCAAGTTTCAAGACATTGTCATTACATTCGGGGTGTGCAATTACCTTTGCTTCAGGATATTGAGCTTTGTAACGCAATATGGTATCGGTAGTAAGAGCATCATGCACTTCGCAAGCACCGTCCCATAATACCATATTTCGTCCTGTAATGCGATTAATATATCCTCCCAAATTACGATCGGGAGCAAATATTATTTTTTGGTCTTGAGGCAACGAACGTACCAATTTTTCAGCATTACCCGATGTACAAATAAGGTCAGACAATGCTTTTATTTCTGCCGAACAATTTATATAAGAAATCACCATGTGATCAGGATATTGGGCTTTGAATTTCGAAAAAGCATCAGCAGGACAACTATCAGCCAAGGAACAACCGGCAGTAACGTCGGGTAGCAACACTTTCTTGTTTGGGTTTAATATCTTGGCAGTTTCCGCCATAAAATGGACTCCACAAAAGACTATAATATCGCAATCAACTTTTCGCGAGTATTCAGCCAATGCCAAGCTATCTCCTATATAATCAGACAGTTGTTGTATTTCTCCTATCTGATAATAGTGTCCAAGAATAATAGCATTCTTTTCTTCTTTCAATTTCTTGATATTTTCTATCAATTCCATAGTATCCATATTAATAATATATTATTGTTATACAAATAATTAAAAGTAAAACACAACCTTTGAGCCATTATATTTTACTTTGCAAAGATACGAATAAAAAAGAGTAGTAATGAGGTAAAAAATTGTAGTTTATAAACTTTTTTATCCACTTTGAAAATAAAAAAATAGTGTGATAGTTATAGAAAAATAAGCGGCGAGGCTTTAAAAAAAAAGCACACGAGGACGTTTGAACAAACACGTGATGTCGCAGAAAAATCCTCGCGTGGAAAATTCAACAACGTTGCATAGAAAAATTAGATATATAAAAACATATTTATCAATGATATACAATATAAAACAGATAAATTGAAAATAAATGTACAAAAAAACATCCATGTAAGCAAATATGATTACCTATTTAAGTAAAAAAAAATATATCTTTTATTTAAATATATTCTTTATTTTATTACGCTGTTAGTTTCGTGTAAAAAAATATGACCAAATATTTTGAACTAACAAAAACTTTAGTTTGTCAACAAACTATTTTGATATAAATATTTGTTTATCATTTATATTATTCTTTTTTGAACAATTGTTTATATCGTATTAAACATAGAAATGTTATTATTTTTTCTATTGTTTTTTGTTGGTTTAGCTGTAGATAATTGTAAGATAAAATGAGGTTTTTCAACATTTTTGGTCTGTGATAAAAATATAAACAATTTCTTTAGAATTTATTTTAACTTATCAACAAACATCTTGTTTATAAAAAAAATATTATTGATAATCAATTTATAACTGATAATAACAAATCAAAGTGAAAAAAATAATCTCTCATAGTTTGAATTAATTAGATAAATAAAGTACCTTTGCAAAAGTAAATTAATTATCAACATAGGACAAAATATGAAAAATATTGCTATAGCTTGCGATCATGCAGGCTTTGAATTAAAAGAAAAAGTAAAAGCATATCTAACCCAAAAAGGATATAATGTAAAAGATTATGGGACAAATAGTTCGGAAAGTGTGGATTATCCCGATATGGTTCACCCGTTGGGTAGAGATATAAACAATGGTACTTTTGAACTTGGTATAGTTATATGCGGTAGTGGTAATGGAGTTCAAATGACTGTAAATAAATATCCTAATGTACGTTGTGCTCTCTGTTGGACTCCCGAAATAGCAGGTTTGGCACGTCAACACAATAATGCCAATATTCTTTCTATGCCGGCTCGTTTTATATCCCAAGAAGTGGCTTTAGAAATAGTAGATACGTATTTAAACACAGAATTTGAGGGGGGAAGACACTTAAAGAGAGTAGAAAAAATAAACAAAGTATTATAGTAACATTATAAAGCTGCTTAATATATCGAAGATGAGTGATAGTGCCTATTTCAAATTTCTTCAGGATTCGAAATCCATTATTGACGAAAATAAAAACAAAACTGTTGATGCATCATTAGTTGATAACACTAATGATTGTAAAATATTAGATACCAATAAGAAGAAGTATTTAGCTTTTGTGTTGCAAAAATCGTTGGAAGAATTGGATGAAAATTTGTTGAAGTTTGAAAACAAATACTGCAGAAAAGGTTTGAAAATAAATTGGGCTGTGGACTACGATGATTTATTGTCGGAATTGCATTCGATAATGTCTAAACGAAAAGTAAAAACAGCTTATTATACAAAGCACTATTTGTATGAAGAAGTAGGCTTGGAAGATTTTTTAAAAAAGCAGAAAATAAAATATTCCGAAGGCGCTGATGTAAATTTTATAGAAGCACAAACTTTGATAGCCGATACAGGTAATTTATTTATTTTAGACAATGATATGTCGAACTTTAAGAGGCTGAATGATGGTTCCATAAATATATTTATCATCGGAGTAGAGCAGCTTATATCTTCGTTGGCTGATGTTGAAGCTTACTACAACACACAACTTGCTATTTCGCAAAAAGGATATAATGGTTATATTTTATATCACCCAATTAAAAAGGACAAGGATTATTTGTTTATTGTAGACAATGGTAGGAGCAATATGCTTAATATGCAGCGGCAACGTGTGGCACTCAATTGTTTGCATTGTGGAAGATGTGCTAAAGTATGTCCGGTATATAGTGTTATAGGTTCCGAACCTTACAATAATGTATTTACAGGACCGATAGGTAATGTAGTGTTGCCTTTTTTCGAAGATGTAGACTCTTATAAACATGTATCTTACGTTTGTCTTTTGTGTGGAAATTGCGAAAAAGTATGTCCCGTTTCTATACCAATAAAAGATCTTATAATAGAAAACAGAACATATTTTCGCAAAACGAAAGGTATTGATATACCGATGAATTCTAATTATCTGGCATACAAGAAATTTGTAACAAGTCGTAAAAAGATGAATAAATCTAAGATATTGCGAAATATGTTGTTGAACAAAATTCTTTCCAAAGCGTTCAGAAAAAAACGCAAGATGCCTCCATTAGAAAAAAAATCATTCAACAAACAATATATATTAAGTCTTCAAAATGAAAATAAATAATATACATTTTCCGTTTACCGACGAAGAAATAGAATTAAAACTAGCTGCAATATTATCGCATAAACTTAGCGAAAATGAGATAAATGATAAATTAAAAATAATTTATTCATGCATCGATAATACAACACTCGAAGGTGCTGACAATGACAGTAAAATATCTAAGTTTTGTAGTGATACATTGTTAGCTGTGGATAAGCAAAAAGGTGTTGCTAATGTAGCATCGGTATGTGTGTATCCTACTTTTGTGGCATTAGCCAAAAAGTGTTTGCAAGGTACAGATGTCAAAGTAGCCTCGGTGGCAGGCGGTTTTCCTTCGGCACAAATGCCTTTAGCGTTGAGGTTGGATGAAGTAAAGTATGCTGTAAATGAGGGTGCTGACGAAATAGATACTGTTATTTCGAGAGGTTGGCTATTGGAAGGTAAATACGATGATGTATACAACGAATTGGTTGGCATACGAAATATATGCAACAATGTAAAACTGAAAGTTATATTAGAAACCGGCGAGCTACAAACTATTGATAATATATATATTGCCTCAAAAATAGCCATAGCTGCAGGTGCCGATTTTATAAAGACTTCGACGGGAAAAATAGCTGTGGGAGCCACTAAAAATGCTGCTTTTGCCATGCTTACCGCTATAAGCGAAGAAATGAAAAACACAGGTAAAAAGATAGGTTTCAAGGCTGCAGGTGGTATATCAACACCTATTCAGGCTTTGGATTATTTTAGGATAGCCGAATATTTTTTAGGCAATGAAAATATTGATAACAAATGTTTTAGAATAGGAGCAAGCAGATTAACTAAAACTCTTTATGAACAATTAACACGATAATTTGCTTGTATATAATATAAAATACTTACTTTTGCAAATTCGTAGAAAACGATAAAGTATTGTAAAATAATATTATTGCTTTTTACTGACAACTATATAGAGATAATCAAGCCATACGATAAAATAAATTTATAACTATAAAGATATATAAATGAAACCATTACAAGAAAAACTATCACGTTACAAAGCACCACAGGAAGCACGCAAGGCCGGCATTTATCCTTACTTTAGACCCATATCGAGCGATCAAGATGCTGAGGTATTGATAGATGGCAAAAGAGTTTTGATGTTTGGCTCTAATAGTTATTTGGGTCTTACCAATCATCCAAAAATAAAGGAAGCTGCCAAAGCTGCTATCGATAAATATGGTACAGGTTGTGCGGGATCGCCTTTTTTGAATGGTACTTTGGATTTGCACATAGAGTTTGAAAACAAGTTAGCTCAATTTATGGGAAAAGATGGTGTAATGCTATATTCTACGGGTTTTCAGACTAATGTGGGTGTGGTTCCATGTGTTACGGGGCGTAATGACTATCTTATTTTCGACGAAACAGATCATGCATCTATTATAGAAGGTAAGAGACTTTCGTTTGCAAATACCCTGAAGTTTAAACACAACGATATTACTGATTTAGAACGAGTGTTGCAACGCTGCCCATTAGATGCAGCCAAACTTGTGGTGGTAGATGGCGTTTTCAGCATGGAAGGCGATATAGCAAAATTGCCAGAATTGGTAGCTGTGGCAGAACGATACAATGCTACTGTGATGGTGGACGAAGCTCATGGTTTGGGAGTGTTAGGCAACAAAGGAAGAGGTACTTGCGACCACTTTGGACTGGTTGACAATGTGGATATTATAATGGGGACATTTAGCAAGTCGTTAGCATCGATAGGAGGTTTTGTGGCTGCTGATGCCGATACAATCAATTGGATGAAACACAATTCGCGTTCTTATATTTTCAGTGCAAGCATTTCGCCTGCAGCTACAGCGGCTGCTATGGCAGCTTTCGATATAATGGTGTCAGAACCTTGGAGGCAAGACAATCTTTGGAAAGTTACTAATCACGCTCTTAAAGGTTTTAGAGACTTAGGTTTCGAAATAGGAAATACTGAAACACCTATTATACCACTATTTGTGCGAAACAACGAAAAGACCTTTTATCTTACCAAACTGCTGTTGGAAGAAGGTATATTTGTAAACCCCGTGATAAGCCCTGCAGTGGCTCCCGAAGACACCTTGATAAGAATATCGTTGATGGCAACGCATACCACTCAACAAGTTGATTTTGCAATAGATAAAATATACAAATGTTTTAAAAAGTTGGAAATAATGTAAAAGTTTTTTCAACATAATTTGAAATAGAAGGTACTACAGAATATGGAAATAGTAATAAAAGAAGTTCTTACAAAAAAAGATAAACGAAAATTTGTTGAATTTCCAAACAAACTCTTCAAAGATTGTGATAATTATGTACCATCTTTGTTGAGCGATGATTTGAATACTTTGTCAGAAAAAAATCCTGCTCACGAATATTGCGAGTCCAAATATTGGTTGGCATATTCGGGAAACAAGATAGTAGGTCGTGTGGCTGCTATAATCAATCATAAAGCCAATGAACGTTGGAACGAAAAAAAAGTTCGTTTTGGTTGGTTCGACTTTATCGAAAACATTGATGTATGCCAAAAATTATTGGAAAAAGTAGAAGAGTTCGGTCGACAAAATGGTATGACAGAGATACATGGTCCTATGTCGTTTACCGATATGGATAAGGAATGTTGGATAACCAAAGGTTTCGACGAACGTCAAAATATGACTTTGCTATACAACCTACCTTATTACATTGATTTTATAGAACGTTTGGGCTACAAAATAACTTGTGAATGGGCTCAAAACAAAATGCCTGCGTCGCAACCGGTACCCGACAAAGTGGCTAGGATAAACAAACTGATAATGGAAAAATACAGCCTCCGTTTGCTCAAGTTTAATAAGTGTAAGGAGATAATACCATACGCAAAAAGCTTTTTTGAGGCATTAAACGAGGCTTTCAATTCAGGAGGAATATATAGTTTTGTGCCTCTCAACGAAAAGGAGATAAACATTTATATAAAAAGTTATTTTTCGATATTAGACCCTAAATTGGTGTCGATGGTGGTAGATGAAAACGACCAAGTGGTAGCTTTCGGGTTGAGTATTCCCGACCTTAACAAGGGATTCAAAAAGGCCAATGGCAGATTATTTCCTTTTGGGTGGTTTCATATACTGAAATGCCTTTATAAATACGATACCATCGATTTGTTGCTCAACGGTGTACGCCCCGATTGGCAAAAGCGCGGTGTGCATTCGATATATTATTCGGATATGAACGAAGTGGCTATAAAGCATGGCATAAAAACTGCTTATACCAATCCACAAATAATTGGCAATGAGGCTGTAAAAATATGGTCGAACAATTATGAATGTGAAGAAGCGATACGCAGAGCTGTATTCGGAAAATCACTCTGATACATGAAAAAACTCTCAACTATTGAAACTAAAATAGTTGAGAGTTTTTTGTATAAAGGCAATTTTTAGAAGTTGCCATAAAATCATATTCAACTTTGAGATTTATCACCCTTTTTATTTTTTCTACGTCTTATAAATCGTTCAAGAGGAACCATTATAGTAGCAAAAATTATTGCTGTGATAATGATGGTTTCTAAATGATCGAAAGTTTTGGTTATTAAATTCTGCAAACTTGATATAATAAAATACCCTACTGCGTAAAATAACCATTTTAGGATTATGTAAGCAATCCATGTTAAAGTTTTTTCTTTTGTGTTTTTCATTTGAGTTTGTTTAATGTTTTGTTTTATTATCGTTATCTTCTTTCTTTTTTGCACGAATATTAGACCATTCGCCAAAAAGTCCCAATACAAAAAAAATAACGCTATATATTACTGCATCTAAAGCATAGTTGGCAAAAGTATACTCCCCTCCATCGGGTTTTATCCATAAATAATAACATAGCAATGCTGCCAATAATCCCAAAATAACACTCCTTATAGCGTTGTGAATTATTATTTTAAGTTTCATATTTTATTTCGTTGTTTTGGTTGATACATTTGCAAAGATACAACTTATTTTATAAACCGCCAAAATATTTAATTATAAAAAAACGAGTGTAGATTCCAGACCAAAATGCAACTACTCCTGCAAAGATAAATAAAATTCTTGATATGGAATTTTAAAATCTATTTTTTCTTGGTCTTCGATTTATTTTACGTCGATGTTTCTATCGCTCGAAAGAGCTAAAGCTAAGGCATTGCTCTTTAC
>JAFWZP010000058.1 GCA_017522255.1 Bacteroidales bacterium
ATACCGATCCCGGAGTAGGCAATGCTACTGTATACACGGATTTTACTCCTTTTATACCTACTGATGCAGTGGAATTAAATATACCATTATCTACCACAGGAATACGTCCCGGTATGCGACGCTTGGGTATACGTTGTATGAGCGATGACTATAATTGGGGACGGACTCATTACAAACATGTATTTGTCGATGGTAAGATAGATCAAATAGAATACTATTTTGACACCGATCCGGGTGCAGGCAATGCCATAGCATATACAGGGTTTACTCCTGCTAGCCAAGTGGAGGTAGACTTTGATATGATGACAAATAATATATCTACCGGTATGCATATTGTAGGTATACGTTCCCGTTCGGCTGATGGCGATTGGAGCCATACCTACAAACATATAGTATACAAAGGAGGACCCATAATGTATGCCGAATATTTTTGGGATACCGATCCCGGCTACGAACAAGGCACATCTCTAAGTTTCACTCAAGCCGACTCGGTGAGTATCAGTGGCGAAATTAACACACCTACATCGTATGGCAAGCATATTTTATATTTGCGAGCTCGCACCGATTCTACTTGGAGTATGCTATATAGCAAAGAGTATTGTTTTGGCCCCAAACCAGAATTTAGTTTTATGGGAAACGACACGGTATGCCAAAACCAAGAGTTTATAGTATTTGACAACACAGAGGGTGCCAATAGCTCCACAATCTACAAATGGGATATGAACAACGATGGCACAATCGAATATAGCACACAAGGCTCAGTTGTACATAGCTATACCAATATAGGCACTTATACCATAAACCTTGGTGTAACCAACGATCCTTCGTGCCAAAATACTTATACAAAAGAAATAACTGTAATAAGCAATGCTGCACCCACAGTGTCGGTTGCAAGCAATGCAACGGCAGTGTGTGAAGGAGAAGAAGTAGTATTTGTGGCAAATTCAGCCAATGCAGGAATAGCACCTCGCTTTCAGTGGTATAGAAGCGACACTGTATTAGCCGGAGCTACATCGGACACTTTGCGTGTATATGATCTGAAAAATCGCGAAAGTATAAAAGTGTTGTTATACAACTCTAATGAATGCAGTAGTGTGGATTCTGTATTTTCGAGTATTAAATATGTAAATGTATACTCTTATCCTGTGGTTACCATAAATGATGTAAATAAAGTATATACTACCGAAGATGCCTTTATTCTTTCTAATCGTTTTGGAGGTACACCTGCAGGTGGAACTTACTATATCAATGGAGTATCGGCACAATACTTTATGCCTTCGACGGCTGCACCGGGAATTTACGAACTTAGCTACGAGTATACAAATAATCGTGGTTGTACATCGGTAGCAATAGATACTTTTGTACTTAAAGTACGTGAAACATATTCCATAACAGCCAATGCCAACAACAGCAATTATGGGCAGGTAACAGGTAGTGGTTCGTATTTGGAAGACAATATTGTTACACTGCAAGCTATGCCCAACACCGGCTATTATTTCAGTCATTGGTCTACAGGCGATAGTATAAATCCTTTAACATTTGCAGCAGAAAGCAATGGTTTATATACTGCAGTATTTTTACCATATAGTTACAATATATTGGCACAATCTGCCGATACAAGTAAAGGACAAGTGTCGGGCGGCGGAGTTTATCCTTATTCTACCGAAATAGATTTGTTTGCGACAGCCAATTATGGCTATCACTTTACGGCATGGAGTGATGGCAATACTGCTAATCCTCGCAGAGTAGCAGTAGTTTGCGATAGTGTGTTTACTGCAAATTTTGCACCAAACAGCTATACAATAACAGTTGCAAGTGCCAATACTTCTATGGGAAGTGTTGCTGGTGATGGCAGCTACGAATATCTGAGCCAAGCAACCATAAGTGCTACACCTGCTTATGGTAACTATTTTACCAATTGGAGCGATGGCAACAGCGATAATCCACGTACTATTATAGTTACTAAGGATTCGAATTTTACGGCAGTGTTTACACAAATACCCACATTCGCAATATCATTGTTGGCCAACTATAACGAACGAGGAACAACCAATGGA